>CANMPY010000001.1 GCA_947499775.1 Bacteroidota bacterium
AGATATTTTTATTAAAAAAAATATATTTATGAAAAAGCTGTTTATTATTTTTTTAGTCCTTCAAGGATTAAAGGTTTCAGGTCAAACTATGACCGTCGTTTCTATTTATAATTTATCCGATTCAACTGCACTTAGTGGGGCTAAAGTAGAGGTTAACTTTATAGCCCATACGCTTAAAAATATACAAGGTGTAAGTGAAGCAAATGGAACAATTACCTTGAGTTTGCCTACTTCGGAAGCCTTTAATATTATAGTTAGTAAAGATGGATATAAGCCCATGTTTTATAAAATAAATCAGGCACCACAGCAACTAAACATTTATTTAAAACCTTTGGTATATGATGGCGAAGAGGTCATGGTTTCGGCTATTCGTGCAGGGCATTCAAGTTTAGCAACGTATTCGCAATTTTCAAAAAAAGAGTTAGCACTTCGTAATTTTGGTCAAGATCTTCCAATGCTGATACAATATATGCCTTCGGCAGTGTCGAGTAGTGATGCTGGTGCAGGAATTGGTTATACGGGCATTCGAATTAGAGGAATTGATCCAAGCCGGATAAATGTAACGGTTAATGGTGTTCCGTTAAATGATGCCGAATCGCAAGGCGTGTTTTGGGTTAATATGCCTGATTTTGCAAGCGGAGTCGAAAATATACAAGTGCAACGAGGAGCCGGAACCTCAACCAATGGTGCAGGGGCATTTGGGGCGAGTATTCATATCAAAACGGATAAAGTTTCTGAAATCCCATTCTCTCAATTTAGTACATCGATTGGTAGTTTTAATACCAATAGGCAATCCATAAAATTAGGAACTGGCCGAATGCAAAACAATTGGTATGCTGAGGGGCGGGTTTCATGGATTCGTTCCGATGGGTTTATTAACCGAGCTGCCTCTAATTTACAAGCATGGTATTTTTCGACTGCCCACAAAACGGCAAAGAGCTTATTTCAGGTTAATGTATTTTCGGGCCACGAAAAAACCTATCAAGCTTGGAATGGGGTGCCTATGGTTAAATACAAAAAGGATACCTCAGGTGTAAATGCCTTGGTTGATTTTTTATGGTACGATAGTAGCAAAACGGCACAACTTAAACATGCCGATCCATTAAAATACAACTACTATACCTATAAAAATGAAACAGATAATTATAAACAGAGCCATTTTCAGGTAATATATAACCGCAGTTTGCGAAAAAACAGAACGGTTAATTTGGTTGTTCACGGAACCCTAGGAAAAGGGTATTATGAAAATTTTGAAACCAAAACAAACCTAATTAACTATATGGATACCCCAGTAGTTCGTTATGGACTTTTTCATTATCAAGCCGATTTGATACGACAGCGATGGTTGGATAATCAGTTTGCTGGTGCAATTTTTTCTTATATAATTAAAAATGCGAGAACTGATCAAACGGTTGGTGCTGCTATGAATTCATATACAGGCCGGCATTTTGGAAAGGTCATTTGGCACGAATTTATGAATTTAAATGAAGGCCCATTTAACTACTACGACAACCATAGCCGAAAAACCGACGCCAGTGTTTTTTGGAAAGTTCAGCACAGGCTTTCAAAAGAAATCTCTGCATTTGCCGATTTGCAAGTACGCCATATTTACTATTCTTGGTTTGGTCCATCTATGTCAGGATTTGTTCAAGGTGCGAATAGCCAACACACTATCTCCTATTTATTTTTTAATCCGAAGGTTGGTATTCAGTACCAACCCAAGAGCAATCAATTACTATATCTCACATATGGCAGAGCGAGCAGGGAGCCGGTGCGCGATGATTTTATTAACTCGTCGGCCATGAGTGCCCCGAAACCAGAATTTTTGAATAATGTGGAGGCTGCATTCAAAAGTAGCTATCGTGATTTAAATTTTACATTTACTGGATTTTATATGGGATATAAAAATCAGTTAGCCCTATCTGGAAAAATTAACGATGTTGGCGGGTATTCGCGCATTAATATTCCGAAAAGCTATCGCGCCGGAATTGAATGTGAAGGTGTTTGGAAAATATCTACTTGGATAAATTGGAGTTTAAATTTAACCCTAAGCGTTAATAAAATTCAAAAATTTACAGAATATGTCGACGATTGGAGTAATGGCGGGCAAAAGGCTATTGAGTGGAAAAATACAGATTTAGCGTTGTCGCCTAATAAAATTCTAGGATCTCACTTTAGCATTAAACCAACAGAAAATATGGGTATCCATTTGCTATCGAAAGGGGTTGGCCGACAATACCTCGACAATACTCAAACGGAAAGTCGAAGTCTTGATCCGTATATCATTCACGATATTATTTTTAACTATACCATGAAAACTAAATTATTAAAATTGTGCTCGATTGCTTTGATGATTAATAATATTAGTAATCAAGTTTATGCTTCCAATGGGTATACCTTCAGCGGAATTATTTCGGACGAACGCAAAGAATTTAATTTTGTATATCCACAAGCTGGAATAAATTATTTAGCACGGTTAGAGCTCTTATTTTAATATTATTTTTAACCTTTAACCTTTCCTACTTTAACCTTTTCTACTTTAACCTTTAACCTTTAACCCTTCCCTCTAGTTCTTCTTTAAGGGCCTTTTGTCTTTTACGGGCTTCAACCGAAAACAAACTGCTTGTATAATCGAAGATCAGCTTTTCATAGGTATCTTTGGCTTTCTGTTTATCCTTAAGTTTAAAGTCGTAAATACGCGCCAAATGATACAGTGCATTGTCGGCTAAAATGTCATATCCATATTGTGAAACGATGGCTTCATAGAATTTTATGGCTTGCGGTAAATTTTTTTGTTTTTCCATGGTTCGCGCTTTGGCAAATAAAATATCATCATCCAAATCGTGTTTGGGAAATTTATAAGGAAACAGATTTAACAATTCCATAGCCTTTGTCAAGTTATTTTGAAAGATCAATAAATCAGCTTTTGCAAATTCTTCTAAGGCGTTGGTAGTGCTATCGAATCCTGTGTTTTCTTGGATCATTAAACTTAATTCAATGGCATCATTGGAAATGAGTTGAGAGGTGGCTGTTTTTAAAATATCCAACTGTTCTTTGGCCCAATCAAAATCAGCATTAAAATAGGAAAGGCGTGCATTTCTGAATTTTGCTTCTTGGCCAAGGGGGTCTTCTTTATAGTCTTTATCAACCTGACTGTAGAGTAATTGGGCTTCCCAGATATCGCCGCTTACTAAATAGGCGTCGGCCAACTGAAGTTTGGTTTCGGCTACAAACCGAGGCTGAACCCCCGGGATGGTATTAATTTCCTCCAAAAAAGATATGGCTTTGGCTATATCATGTTGGTAAAACATATATAAATCGGCCAATTCTTTAATATAAAGAGAGGTATTACTCGTTTTGCCAAAGGTGGATAAAAACTGAATAATTTCGGCAACGGTTGCATTTACATAAGCCGAACTATCGTTAATTCCTGTGGTAATTATTTGATATTTTACATCTAAAAGTCCATAGTTGGCATTGGCAAAATTTGCACCCACTTCGCCATATAGCATTACATTATTATAACATTTAACTGCCGTTGTGTAATCTTGGTTGCTTAAGCAAATTTCAGCCAAATCAATCAGGCGGTTACCATCCCCTCTTTCGCGTTTATCAATAGCATTACTCTGACGAAACGCACCTTCAAAATCTCTGTTTTGGACAAAGGTCCAAATAAATAAATCGTCAAAAATTGGACGGTTAGGATACTTTTGAATAGCCAATAAGCAATTTTCTTTTAAAAAATCAATATCCGATGTATTTTCAAAAACGCGATATAAATAGCCTTTTACTTTTTCTAGGTTCTCATCTGATTCAATGATTAAAGCAAAACATTCGGGTATAAGGGCTTTATTACGTTTTGTTAGCACATATAAATCCAATAAATTCTCAGCGTAAAGTGTCTCTATTTTAGTGGCCTTTCGTGCAGTTATATAAGCGCTTATAGACAAATCTGGCAAATCGCGACGCAAAAACGCGGTAGCCAGCTGCAGGCATGGGTTAGGGTTTTTAATAAGGGATTCTATTAGTGAATTATAAATTGCAAATGCTTCAGTTGTTCTATTTTGTTGCTGCAATAAATACCCTTGATCTACTTTATAAAAATAATTATCCTGAAAGCGTTTTGCTTGCCGTTTTACCATTTTTTCGGCCTCTGAATAATCCTTTAACTCAAGGTAGCAGGTCAATAAATTTTGATAATAATAGGGGGAGGTGTAATCTTTTTTTAATAGCTTTTCATAAAGAATAATAGCTTTGTCAAATTCTTTATTATTCAAAAATTCAGCGGCTAACTCCTCATCATTCCCTTGGCACAAGGCTGCCAGTGGTAGCAAAAATAAAAGTAAAAAGCCGATGCATTTCATCTTACTGCAAATATCAAACGTTATTGATAATAAATTGTTGTTTCTAGTATAAATCGAAGGATAAAATTTTTAAACGTTAGGTTTTTAAAATCAACCACTCTAAAATAGGATTATCTTTGCATCGCAATCATGGCCATAATACCAATAAATATTAAAGAAGGAACGCTTAAATTAGAGGACTATATTATAGGGATCGACCTAGGTACTACCAATAGTTTAGTGGCTATTATTGACCGCATATCTGGAAAGCCAAAAGCAATTGCAGGCCAAAATTCTGAGGTTATTGTGCCCTCGATAGTTTATCTAAATCCGAATGGTGAAATACTTGTGGGCGAGGATGCTAAACCTTTTTTAGTTGACGACCCCCACAATACTATTTTTTCGGTAAAACGGTTAATGGGTAAATCGTATTCGGATGTTGTAATTTCAGATTCGTCAATTGGATATAAATTAATTGATGACAATTCTGAAAGTCTTGTAAAAATAAAATCGGGCGACAAATTTTATACTCCCATAGAATTATCGTCTTTTATTTTAAAAGATTTAAAGAAGAAAGCGGAAAGGCATTTGGGAGCAAAAATTAGCAAGGCAGTTATAACAGTTCCAGCTTATTTTAATGACGCGCAACGTCAAGCCACGCGTGATGCTGGAAAATTAGCAGGATTGGATGTATTGCGCATTGTAAACGAACCTACAGCTGCGAGTTTGGCTTATGGTATTGGATTAAATCCTGAAGAGGGAAAAACAGTAGCAGTATATGATTTAGGTGGAGGCACGTTTGATATTTCCATCTTAAAAATACATCAAGGGGTATTTGAAGTATTGTCAACTCATGGCAATACACAGTTAGGAGGCGATGATTTTGATAATGCTATAATAAAATTTTGGAGCGACACCAATTCTGAAATTAGAAATGCGACACAGCTTCCATTGCTTTTACCAAAATTAAGGCTGATGGCCGAAGACGCAAAAAAACAGCTTTCAGGAGCAATGAATTTTGAAGGCGTATTGACCACTGAAAACTTGGCAATCCCATTGTCATTAAGTCGAGAAGATTTTGAGCAATTGATAAAACCATTGGTTGATAAAACGATCGAATCGTGCAAGCAAGCAATGAAAGATGCCGATTTGCGTTGTATTGAACTCGATGAAATTATAATGGTTGGGGGCAGTACAAGGATAGAATTTGTTCAAAATGAAGTAAAGAAATTCTTTAATAAATTAAGCATTAATACGGCTTTAAATCCAGATGAGGTTGTGGCTTTAGGGGCAGCCATCGAAGCCGATATTTTGGCAGGAAATAGAAGGGATATTTTGCTGGTGGATGTTACACCGCTATCGCTAGGCATTGAAACTTTAGGGGGTTTAATGGATGTTATCATCCCGAGAAACTCGAAAGTACCACAAAGAGCTGCTAGGCAATACACCACATCTGTTGATGGGCAAGGCACATTGCGCATATGCATTTATCAAGGCGAGCGCGATAATATTGTTCATAATAGAAAATTAGGAGAATTTTTATTATCAGGGGTTCCAGGTATGCCAGCAGGTATGCCAAAAATTGAAATAACATTTATGCTTGATGCCGATGGAATTTTAAAGGTTGGGGCTCAAGAACTGAGGAGCGGAGTAGAGCAGCATATTGAAGTAAAGCCTCAATATGGTTTGACTGATAAAGATTTGGAACAAATGTTACTTGATTCGATGGTTAATGCTAAAGATGATTTGAATTACCGCTCGCTACAGGAAGCCAAAACAGAGGCTCAGAATTTAAACTACGCCACCCTTAATTTTATTAATAAAAACAAAACCGAATTGTCGGAATCGGAATTAGAGAAAACCAAAAGCTATATAGATTTATTAAAAGCAGCAATTAGTACCGAAAATAAAGATCAAATTTTGAAAGCCCATGATGAACTCAATGATTTTACAAAACCCTATGCCGAAAGGCTCATGGACAAAGCCATTGTTATGGCACTTAAAGGCAAAACAATTGAAGATAATTAAACTGTATTTGCTTATTTTAGTTGGGCTATTTGCTGCTCAACAGTCCTATGCCCAAGAGTATATGGATGGTGAAAAATTTCGCGTTGGTCTTAAAGTAGGACCTAACTTTGGGATGCTAACTGGAACTGCACTAACAAAACCGGCTGTTGATAATGGATTTTCGGGAGGCTTGTATTATAAGAATAAACTAAAAAACGGGCTTCATTTTCAAACCGAGATTAGTCCAACTATTCGAAATTCCAAATTTTCGAATACATCTGATACTGGCTACACAAAAATAAGCTTGTTCTATATTGATTTTGCGCAGGTGTTGGTCAAAGATCTTAAAAAGGGGAGCCATACCCATTGTGCCGTTGTAGGCATTCAGCCTTCAGTTTTAATACAGTCATGGCTTTATAATTCATATTATTTATTATCGCCGGCCTCAAGAGATATTAAACTTAAGGGTATGGATGTATTCGTTTTGGTGGGTTACCACTATAATAAAAGGGTATATGGCATTCAGTCGGTTTTAAAAATTGGAATAACGAATATCAATAGGGGCCTAAATATGTACGACGACGAAGGGCATCATTTGGGGCCAACCAATGATTTGGGGACTATTCGAAATTTCACTTGGGAAACCACAATTTCATTTTAAATATTTTGTAATTATGGGAGAAATTATGGCAAATGGCCAACCGAAGGTTGCCATTATTGGAGGTGGTGCTGCGGGTTTTTTTTGTGCTGCCATACTATCCGAAACGATTCCGGCGCATAATATTATCATTTTTGAAAGGGCCGAGAATGTTCTTCAAAAGGTAAAAATTTCTGGTGGTGGGCGATGCAACGTTACCCATGCTTGCTTCGAACCTAAGGAATTAGTAAAAAATTATCCTCGAGGAACCAAAGAATTATTGGGGCCATTCTACACGTTCGACGCCTCCAATACAACGGAATGGTTTGAAAAACAAGGTATAGCATTAAAAACCGAACCTGATGGCCGCATGTTTCCAAAAACCGACTCTTCGCAAACTATTATTGACTGTTTGTGGAAAGCGACAGTTTTAAAAGGAGTTGCACTAAAGGCACGATGCGGTGTAAACCAATTAAAGGTTGAGAATAATAAGTGGAGCATAAGCACCGATAAGGGACAATTTGAAGCAGATGCCGTGGTTATAGCCACTGGAAGCAGCCCCCAGTTTTGGAATATACTTGCCAAAGCCACAAACCATAGTTTTGTAGCCCCTGTACCGTCATTGTTCACCTTTAATACGCATTCAAATTTATTTAATAACCTCTCTGGTGTAGCAATTCAGAACGCTGAAATAAAAATTGACGATAGCAAATTTAGTGCTACAGGACCTGTTTTAATAACCCATTGGGGATTGAGCGGTCCAGCAATTTTGAAACTTAGCGCTTGGGGTGCACGTTGGTTGAATGATAAAAATTATCAGTTTACACTCACAATTAATTGGAAACCGGGATGGAACAAGCATCAAGCATTCGAATGGTTGATGGAGATGAAAAAACACCACCCCAAGAAAAAATTAGCTACCCTAAATCCTGAATTGCCAACCCGATTTTGGCATAGTTTAATTCTTAATACCCTCGGCAATGAAGAACGATTATTGGCCGATGTACCGCATTTGCTTTTTGAAAAAATAGCGGCTGCTTTAACGTCATGCTCGATAGAAATATCAGGCAAAAGCACGTTTAAAGATGAATTTGTAACCGCTGGAGGTGTTGCACTTAATGAAATAGATTTCAAAACCTTTCAAAGTAAATTGCATCCTGGATTATTTTTTGCGGGAGAAGTTTTAAATATTGACGCCATAACAGGAGGATTCAATTTTCAAGCGGCATGGACAAGTGGTTTTATGGCCGCCAAAGGCATTATGCAATTTCTGCAAAACACCGAAATTGATGATAATTAGAGGGGCTGATTCTATTCCAAAGTAAGAATAAAAATAGAACCTTTTCCCAAATTTTCGGCATGTAATTCAAGCGTTTCATAATTGGTTTTTATCCAAGTATCCCAAAAAGGATCTGCTTTTAATCGATCGAGATTAGCATAAATATAATAATCTGGCAAGGCTTGATTAGAGAGCAACGGCGTTGAATGTTCTGAAGCAATTATATAAGATGTATTGATTTCATTTAAGGTTAATTTAAAAATATCCAAACCTAATGATATTGGCCTGTCCCTGTTGACTTCGTCTTTAACCTTTTTAACAAATTCTAAGCGCATGCCTGGAAAAGTTTGATATTGATGAATAATTTTTTGAGTCAATTGAAACTCAGCATCCAAGTTATACCGAACAATTTCTTGGTAGGTTGAAAGCGTATCTAATACTTCAGCATACAAATGAACGACTGACTTATTAATAATTCTGTTAATGCTATCCATAGCCAAGTTGGGTATAAATTTTATTTTCGACACAGGCTGACTGTCAATTGGCCAACTCAATACAGCAATATTTTTAGGTTTATGCTTTGGTAAACCAAGCTTGCCTAAAAGTTTCATTCTGCGCTGAATAAAATATAATTCTGTTTTAGTAGCACTTTTTTTTACACCCGCAAAAGCTTTCCCATACAAAGGAATATAGGGGTAATTAATAATGAAATTGCGATCAATAATAATAAAGCCATAAATAAGACAGCCGTTAAGCTTGGGATGATGCATATCTATGGCAGTTAATTTCTTAATCGTTGGATTAAAAAAATCAAAATTCTCATTGACCAAAGCTGAATTTAATACCAAATATGGCCATTTGTAATTCAAGTATAATTGATCGGATATTTTAACTTGGTTGAAATTTTTGAATTTGGTTTCGTGCCACTTATTTTTTTTAATTAGCTGTGCAATAACCTCTTCATTTTTTCCAATCCATGCTATATTTAAATCTTCGTTTTTTTCGCCAAAAATAGCCAAGTCGCCTAAGCTATTTAAACCAATGGCATGGTATATTTTTAAAGCATTTTTGGGAAGTTTATTTTTTAGTTTTATAAAAAATGCATCTTTTTGCGCGTTTTCCAAAAAATCAGATTCTTTAAATACCTGAGTCTTATCAATAGTAAAGCAATACGTTACATCGGAGGGTATTTTGGTTAAAACAGTGCTCTTGGGCTTATTAAGTAAATAAAATACAAGAGCTATAACTGCTAAGACAGAAATTATAATCAGACCATATTTAAAATACCGTTTCAAGGCAAATGCAGACTGCTAATTTATACCAATTTTTTAGTTCCTAAAATGATTTAAAATATACAACTCGTCAAACAAGCCTATTAGTTCAAGTATGCTGCTGTTTTGGCGGTTTTTCATTTCGAGGGAAATCTCAAAATTAACCGTATTTGCTTCCATTTGCTTGCACACAAATGAGCCTTGGTTAATTTTTTTACTCCAAATTTCCATTTCTTTTGGTTTAAGCAATTTATCATCGTTAACATCAGTCATTAACTTAAACAATTTGGTAGCATCTAATAACCCAAAAGAGGGAGAATTGGCATATGAATTATATTCCTTTCCAACGGTTTTTTCAGCACTCAAGCCAAGGGCTATCTCCGAAGTTGCTAAATTTTTATCATTGGTAATAAACAACAAACTGTCCTTTATAACCACAAAAAACTGACCATCAATATCTTCTTTAGGCGATTTGAAAACGAAGGTATTTGGCGAGAGTTCCGTTAATGCATCCATTCGCTGTATTAATTTAAGAATGCGCTTTACGTTTGCTTGATTTTCCATTGTGAACATTGCGATAAACTCAGGGATATACTTGGTTTTGGTTTTTTCGATATTTCTATTTTCAAACGTTAAAGAATCGTATTCGAAGCTTGTGTAATTAGACAAATAGGATTTTATACCAGTAAAGGCAATTAAGGCATCGCCTTTAAGCGAATGATGAATAACCCTTTTATCCAAAAATAAATCGCTTAGCTCAATGGCTGCAATAATATACTTATTAGGCACGATGCTACTTGCATTTGCTCGGCGTATTATTTCGTAGTATAAATCGGAAACAGCTTCTGTATTCGCACTAAAGCCAAGCATACCAATAAGATTTTCTTTTTTAACATATTTAAAAAATTCAGGATTGATATTTTTTGAATATATGTTTTGAATATAGGGTTTAATCGTTTCATTAAACGCATTAAAAAAAGTCATTTTTATCGTTCCATTTTAAAGGTTGCCTAAGCCGTACATGGTATTATTCGAAAGTAATTTGGCAAGGGTATTAACAGGCTTATTGGATAGCAATACTCTCATAACCGCTGTATCCATAGTAGCGCGATTGTAGTATTTATCGCCTACTAAATCAATAATTTGTTGCGAGTAATTATTGTAATTAAACCAATAGATAATATCATCTTTAGCAGATAAAATTTTAGCACACGCAGCATCAGACATTATGCTTTCGGTTGCCTTTTGTTCAGTTATTAATTTTTGATGCCGAGCCATATTAAGGTCGTGCTTCTCAAAAAAATCATTTTCCCTTTGCTTTCGCAATTCTATCCATTTCCGTTCAAAGTCTTGCATCAATGGATTGGTATCATAGTTAGATTCGGAGTCGGACACAGGTTCTACGGCTATTGTCGTTTCTTCATAAGATTCATCTATTTCTTGCTCTACGCTTTCTACGGAATCAATGATATCTGGAGCGGATAAAGTATCTATAAGCGGCAATTCCACATTAGTAATAGCTGTGTCAGCAGGTAAATTGGTAAGTGAGATGCTGTCGAGCTGATGGATTAACTTATACCGTTGGTCATTGTATTCGTCGTAATCGTATACCGAATAATAAGGCTGTTTCCATAATGAAATAATAGCATACCCTTTAGCCACCGTAATACAAACCTTGTGATCATGCTGTAAAACTTTGTTTTTGCCTTCCTTTTTAAACGCTGAACTGTTTGATTTAGATTTTAATATATCTAAAATTCTGCTTTCGAAGGCCTTGGCATCCGAAACGGGTATTAAATAGCTTAAGTCTGCAATACTGTCGTGATTTTCAGAGTAAATATACAATTTCCCAGTTCTGCTTATCCCGGCTTTTTCAGGCAATCTAAACAATTCTTTAAGCATGTTATTCGCTTGAAAAGATTGCTCAGTGTTAAGTTTTTTCAGAAAATTAGTGTTCCCTAAATCGTTAAAATTAATTTTTTGTGAAAGGGTAGTAAAGTTAAAAGCCATCACAAAAGCAGCCTGCTTTGGTATTTTATTTTCTAAAGTAAGTTGGGCATTCCCTATCAGCGGTATTGACAGAATTAAAGCTAAGAGTATTTTATGGTACATATAATTTAATTTGATTTTCGATGGTTTCCTTTTGATTAATAATATTTAAAAGTGAGCTCTGAAGCATAATGGCTTTTTTGCTAGGAGACACCTTGGCTCGTTTGTTGGTATAACTTGAAATTTGGTTTTCAAAATGATAGATAGTTGTATATTTTGCTTTGGTTAATATTCGTTTTTCAGTCGGATTATTCATGCGTTTTCGTGTAGCGGCCTCAAGAGGTGCACTTTCTCGTTTGGCGAGTTTGCCATCAAAACCAAGTTTATTCTTAGGCGCTTTTGATTCGTCATCTAAAAAATCGGCGTAGATATTTTTTAAGCCTGTTTCTAAATTTTTAGTAGATTTAAATTCGGTTTTTAATTCAAATATCCAGTTTTTAAAATCCCGTTTAATGGTAATGTTCGACAAACCTTCTGTTTTTTTAAGGGTAACAATGGCCTGATTAAAAGAGGCATTAATATCGTTTACTTTTGGAATGTGATATCCCGAAGAGCTGTCGAGACGCATAAGGGTGTTGATTTCATTTTTGCTCTGGCTTAAATTTAGGCTGAGCTTAAATACGCCAGAACCATTTTTGTTAAAGTTAATTTCTTCAATTACCTCAAAGCATGAGCATAAGCTAATTAGCAGAAAAAAAATGAAACAAATTTTTAAAACCATTTTTTGAGTAGGCAATATTAAGATGATTTTTAATGGAACGGTTAAATTGTGTTTAATATTTTGAAGTGTTCGGTGCATAAGAATTACGTTAAAAGGAGGCAGTAAAAAAAATATGTCTGAATCATTCCACTATTTTCTTTTTTTTTGCATACCATAAATGCACAGATCAATCAAAAGTGTAATTTTCTTTCTTTTTATTGCATTGGGGACAATTTCTGCCCATGCGCAATATAAATGGGCAGTAGGAGCTACGTATCTTCCTGGTTTTTTATTTGGTCACCGCGACGATTCTCGAAATTTAGAAGCCCATACGCAAGGATTTGAATTGTCGATTGCCCACTTAAATCACAAAAATAAAAATTGGTCCACTTATTTTAAAAATGCAGAAGTAGGCTACGAATTTATATATCTTGATTTGGGTCACCCAAATCTATTGGGCAAAGCCTATGGCCTAGGTGCTAATTTTCAGTTCCGAATTGCAGGACACAAAACCAATCATTTAGCGCTGCGATTGGGAAGTGGCGTAGGCTATATTACCCGAATATTTGATGTTGAAACCAATCGCCACAATATGGCTATTGGAAGCCATTGGAATGGAAACATACAGATAGCCTTGCTTTACAAAACACAATTATCTCCCAAATACAGTTTAAAAACTGGGCTTGGAATTACACATTATTCCAATGGAAGCATCCATACTCCAAATTTAGGAATTAACGTGCCGAGTTTGTTTATTGGACTTCAATCAGGCGTAATTAAAGTTGGACTTAAGGCCGATGACACATCGTTAATAAAGAAGACAAAATTGACACGCCATGAGATAATGGCCAACTATGCCTACAAGGAGAAATTTTTTGCCAATCCTCGAATCTTTCATATTTTTAATGTTGGCTACAGATGGAACAAACCTATAAATCCTGTAAGGCGATGGTATTTAGGTACCGATTTGGTTTGGGACCCAACACATCCCTATTCCTATTACTTAAGCGACCCTAATCCGAGAGTTGGTATTGATAACAGCACCGAGCTTGGTGTTCTTATTGGGCATAGGTACGATATAGGAAAATTTTCGTTAGTGAGCGATATCGGGTTTTATATTTTAAATCCATACCAGACCAAATATTTTACCTATCAACGACTTGGGTTTAGATATGCCATTAGTAAAAAATTATTTATCAACTCTACTCTAAAAATTCATTTTGGTACGGCCGATTATTTTGAATGGGGGCTAGGGTATTCCTTTAATAAATTTAAAAAATGAAACCTTTACTATTAAACCTCTGTTTGATTTTAGGGCTATTCAGTAGCTGTCGCAAGGATCAGTGGAACGATTGTGTTCAAAGTACCGGCGATGATATTACCGTATCTCGACCTCTAGAAGCATTTACAAAACTTTATATTGGCGATAAATATGATATCGTATTAATACAAGACACCACACTTCCCGAACAATTGACCATCACTGCTGGCCGACATATTATTAATCAGATAAATAGCAAGATAAAAAACAATACCCTTACAATTGAAAATAAGAACACCTGCAATTTTGTTAGAAGTTACGATCGTAAAATAACCCTTGAAATACGGGTTCGGTTTTTGGATGATATTCAAATTTATTCTATTGCAAATATTAAAAGCCTCGATACCTTGCATTTTGAATTAAGAACGGTAAAGTTGAAAAACTTTGGCTTAGGCGATGTGGATTTAAAAATAAATGCGGGTATTTTAGACGTGCAAACAATGAATTCAGGAAATATTTTTTTAGAGGGATTTGCCAATATTTTAAGTTGCAGTATCGAGGAAATTACGGTGCTAGATGCTCGTAAACTTTTATGCGATGATATTTATATCGATAGCCATACGCCATTGGATTGTTTTGTAAATCCAAAAAATAAACTCTCCGTTAAAATTTTTAATAAAGGCAATGTCTTTTATGTTTCAGAGCCTTTGGTCAAAAAGGAGCTCACAAGCCATAGTGGCAAAGGTCAGTTGCTTAAGTTATAATGTTAATTATGAAGGGTTATGGTATAACCAACGCATTATATAAGGATTCGTACTGAGGCACAATTTTTTCAATGCCAAATTTTAAAGAATTTTGACGTGCATTGGCTCTGAATTGATCTAAACTTGCGTCGGACTCTAAAATAGTTAATACATATCCAGTCATTGCATCGGTATCGCCAACATTGGCAATAAAGCCTGAATATCCATGAATATTAAGTTCGGGCAAACCGCCTGTATTGGTACATACAACAGGCACTCCACAGGCCATTGCTTCTAATGCCGCTAGCCCAAAACTTTCGGTTTCAGAAGGCATAATAAACACATCAGCAATTGATAGTATTTTTTCGATGGCGTCTTGCTTTCCCATAAAAACAACCTGTTTAGTTATGTTGAGTTTAGCGCATAACAATTCTATGCTACGGCGCTCTGGCCCATCACCAACAAGTATCAATTTGCATGCTTTCGTTTGTAATACGGCGTTAAAAATATGGATAACATCTTCAATGCGTTTTACTTTTCTGAAATTTGATGTATGCATCAATATTAATTCACCATCGCTCGCAAATGCATTGCGATAGGTTAAGTTGGTCTGTCGACTATATTTATCTAAATCAATAAAATTTGGAATAACCTCGATGGCTTTATTTATTTTAAAATATTTATAAGTATCGTCGCGCAAACTAGCCGATACCGCTGTAACAGCATTGCTCTGATTGAGCGAATAAGAAACCACACCCTCATAATTAGGATCTTTTCCTACTAATGTTATATCAGTTCCATGCAGAGTAGTAATAACAGGGATGGCTATACCATTAATATCGCGCAATATATTTTTGGCCATAATAGCTGCTGCTGCATGGGGTATAGCATAATGAACATGAAGCACATCTAATTTTGCATTTTGAACCACCTCAACAATTTTTCCGGTTAGGGCCAATTCATAAGGAGGATATTGAAACAAAGGATAGGTAGACACCGTTACTTCGTGATAAAATAAATTTTGTGAAAAATAATCGAGTCGAGCAGGCTGATCATATGAAATGAAATGAACAGAATGACCCGCAATGGCCAATAATTTACCGAGCTCAGTAGCCACAACGCCACTGCCACCAAAGGTTGGATAACAAACTATGCCTATGTTCATGTTTATTTGTTTTGAATTGCCAATTAAGGGATTAATTACAAGTTACAAATTACGGGTAATTTACAATTTTTTAAGTCGTAATTCATCATTTCAAATTGCATTTAGGTAATACTTATTTAGCAAATAAAATATTTATCTGATGGCCATTCAATAGATTATTCTATGTTTACACCTAATTGATGTTCCTAAATTTAAGAGTCGTTCAGATTAAATATATTCTTTCTTTTCCAAAATAAACTATTTGTAAACATTCATTATACGAATAGAAAATGGAAATCCTTTTGATGTATGGCATGCCTTCTATAACTTATTAGGGCAATTTAGCCTTTGGCTTAATGGCGCGTATTGTTTTTACTATAGGTTTGGCATTAGCATCTTCGGCTTTTGAACTTAAGCATTTTTCTAAGTCAACCCTAGTATTCGAAAGTCTTACTTTAAGCTTATCTATTTTGGTGCTATAATCCACGATTAATGATTTTTTTAAGGCCGATTTTTCTTCGGTCACCTCATGAAGTCTTTTATTTAAAACCTTTATCTGACTCTCCAAAGATGTTGTATCATCAACATTAGGATTATTCATTTTGGGTTTTGAAAAAGAATTAAACAAATAACCTAAAATAAAGGCTACAAGCAACATGATAATTATTTCAAAGCTTGCATTCAAACTGTATGGATTTGTGATAGTAAGGTCAAACATGATGGATAGCAATTAATAAGTTATGATTACGTATGGATTATGAATGGGTTTAGAATTTTGGGAGGTAAATTTTTCGTCAGCCACTTGATTCGAAGTATTGAGCTGCGCCGAAGGAACGCCAAGCGTTAAAAATTCTTTTTTTATTACCCAAGCTCTCACACGGCCAATGGCAATGTCTTCATCTCGGTTAGTAAACCCTATAATTGAAATGGATTTGCCACTGTGTTTTATTTTACCAGCCAATTGCGATATATGTTCTTCTATGCCTGTATTTTGGGCTCTATGAATGGCTTTGGCATCAAAAGGGATAACAAATTGATTTCCCTGCACAATGTTCTTTTCAACTGCCACATGAGTAAATAACCCAGAATTGTTATTGTTTAATGAATCGGTCCGAATACCTTTGGCGTTAGGAGAGGCCTTTAAATTCAAATGTGTTTGATGTGCCGTGAATTGACCAACTGGAATTGTGGAAGTTGAAAGTTTTGAGATAGCACTAAATTTTGATGTATCCATTAAAGAGCCTAACAGTTTTTTAATTGCATGTGCCCTAGCCAGTCCTAAATTTTTAAATGCGGATGAATTCTTTTCAGAAGCATAATACACCCCAACAACTTGAATTTGTTTTTCCTTTTTCAGGAGGTTTTTTAAAGAATCGCAATACCCATGAAACCCTTTTTCTTTAATCGCGTTATACGATGAAGATGTAAATAGGATGGAGCTCCCATGAAAAGTATTTATGCTCGCCAAAGTACGTTTATTACCTAACCCTTTGATAGAATAGGTATACCTATACCAACACAATGTGCACCATACTATAAATAGACAGACGATAATCCAACGTTTTAGGCTAACCATTTAAAATTGACCAATTAAGCGTTGCAATTTATCACATATCTCCCTATTGTTTAAAATTATTTTTCAGGGAAGTATTTCGGCATGAAGCAAAAAAAATCCCATTCTTAATAAGGATGGGATTTTTACCTAAACTTTTAAAAACGTATATGACTACTGTAAATAATAATGTACCTAACAACATGATAATTTACAAAGGGATAGACATAGAAAAAAACAGAAAAGTTGCATAAAGGCTAAAAAAAATATTCAAACGTCTAAAAATAAGATAATTATTTTTTTTTGAATTAAATAGCGATAACAGATGTTATGGCAGGTATTGCTTTTTTAAGGCTGTCTTCTATTCCGGCTTTCATGGTAAAACGACTCATTGTACAGGTGCTACAGGTGCCTAATAACTTTAATTTTACCACCATTTCGGGCGACACCTCGATAAATTCAACATCACCCCCATCAGCCCTTAAGTATGGTCGAACCGTTTCTAAGGTTGCTTCAATTTTTGCACGTAAATCTTTGCCGGTTTCAATCATTATTACCTATGCAAATATAGGGAAACAAGAGGCTTATTTATTGCCGATATTAAATTTAAAATAGACCTCGGCTATATTGTTAAGTTGTTTTTCGGAAAGATCATAAATAATATTGAGCCGGCCCACAAAGGTAGCATGCTCCCAAATGCGTCTTTCAACCAATAACCGTGCCATTAGCATTTTGCGATATTGGCGATAGTCCCCAGGATATTCTCTACTTTTACTTTGGTAAAGGGGTTCGCCTAGTGGCGAAATAAACTGATGAGCGTCCCAATAATTAAACATGAGGCCTACATACTTATGGTGAAATGACAAAGCAATATATTGCCCCGTTCCATCAATAAAAGAATCAGATTTTGCTGTAATTAAATCTTCATAAAAGGTAACAAAACCTTGAAAATCTATTTTATCAATAAAATTGTGAGGCATTTTTTGAGTTAAATGAAGGCCATATGCAAAGTTAAATTGGGTTTTGATGACGGGATGAGGTTGCGCATATATTTCACCACCCACATGCCTTCCAACCACTTGAATAGGGATTTTAAGTTTAAAGTTTTTTAAATCGATGCATTTAATATTACCACTAAATCCAACGGTAAATTTCTCTTGGGTGGTAGAGGTACGGTAAATCATTTTTTCCCAATCAATCCATTGATCAAAAGTAAGGCGTTTATATTTTCCTTTCATCTGCAATCCATTCTCAATTCGTTTATCAATAAAATTTTCGGTGGCATAAAGGGGTTCAATCAATTTATGGTCTAAGCTTCCATCCAAAGTCCCAAAATTTATTTTTAAATTTTTTGTTGAATAGGTAAGGGTATAAGTTGGAATTAGGTTTCGAAACGTGGTGGTCCCAAAATCTTTTTGAATAAAAAGGCCTGCCCTAAAACTAAGTGCTTTGTTATAGCGATAGTAAGCCGAGGGCCATAGTTGTGTTCCGGCCCAGGTTGCACCTTGTTCAATATCGCTTTTATATTCAGTATTTCGAACATAGTTAACATTATCAACCATATACCCAAATTTTGATTTATTCGATATTAAACTGTCTGGATTTGCGTTAAATAATAACGAATTATTAAGTTGCGAATAGCTTTGTTGGCCAATTATAAGGCTAAAGATGAGTAAAATATTATTTTTCAAAAGGATAAAACGTCAAATATAGAGTAATTAAAAGTGAACTAACCCATAGAAAAGCAATTTGGAATACAATTTGCCATTTAAAAAAAACAGCCCATGAAAATAGCAATCCCACTTGTTTTGATTCTTATTTCGAGTAGTTTTAGTAGAGCGCCTCACCACAAAACAGAATTAGAACCCAAACCTAATGCTCACCGAACGCAATCTAATAGCGCTTTCACATACGGCGAAGAGCTTGTTTACCGTGTTCATTATGGCTTTATTACTGCCGCTAAAATAAAGTTGAAGGTAGGCAATGAGGCGGTTAAAGTGCACGATAGGCCAACATATCATCTTATAGCTGATGGCCGAACATTAAGTACTTTCGATTGGTTATTTAAAGTAAGAGACCGTTTTGAATCGTATATGGATATGGAATATATGGCGCCTCTAAAGTATATTAAATCAGTAAAGGAAGACGCATATAGCGATGTTGACTTGGTTTTCTTCGATCATGATACAAAGCGGATTAAGGGGAAAAAGAAAAATATGGATTGCCCTGTTTACGTTCAAGATGTAATAGGCGCCATTTATTATGCCCGTACCATCGATTATAAATTAGCCACTAAAGGGCAAGTATTTCCAATTGATGTTTACCTCGATCAGCAAATTTATAATTTAGAGTTTAAATATTTGGGGAAGGAAACCATCAAAAGTGATATTGGAAAGGTAAAGTGTATAAAAATTAAGCCAAAAGCTGTAGCCGACCGCGTGTTTAAAGATGATCAATCCATTACCCTTTGGGTAAGCGACGACGAAAATAAAATTCCAATTCGGATTGAGGCAGCCCTAGCGGTGGGTTCGCTTAAAGTGGATCTTACAAACTATCAAGGCCTTAAAAATTCGTTTCGTGCCAAATTAAAATAGGTTTATTTTTTGGCTAATTGAGTCAGCTTTGAATACTTGAGCAATACGTATTTTGCATTCATTCGGGCAATATTAAAGCCTGCTTTACCATCTAAAAATCCCAATAGAAAAACGTATTCTTTAATAAATCGAAAAAACGTTTTAAGCATAATAGCCCCTTGTGATATGCTCATGTTTTTTTCGAACATCGTTTGAGCCGCAATGCTCGAAAATTTTTCAGTTTGAATTCTTAAATCATCTAATCCATTTACAGTGTAATGCAATATGTTGCCATGCAAATGGTTTATTCTGCCCGATGGATCTACTATAAATTTATCATGTGGGTTGTCGCCTCCCCATTTTCCTATATCTCTTTTCCAAAGTCTTATTTTTTTATCGGGATACCAAGCCCCATGCCTTATCCATTGTATGCCATACCGGTTTAATCTGTTCATACTATAGGCATCACTTGTCCAATTATTTTTCTCTTTTTTTATAGCTTCAATAAGCTCTACATTTAATTCCTCATCGGCATCCAATGATAAAATATAGGGGAATTGTGTAAAGCTAATGGCCCTATTTTTTTGTTGTACATGGCCATCAAATGCATGCTTAACTACCGTAGCCCCTGCTGCTTGCGCTATAGCTTGTGTTCGGTCTGTTGAGTGCGAATCAAGAACCACCACTTCGTCGCATACCATAAAGAGCGAACGGATGCACTGCTCTATTTTTTCTTCTTCATTAAAGGTAATAACCACTCCTGAAAGTATTGACCCGTTCATTTTTTTGTTGCACAAAACTACAAAACTTACCTTTGCGGCAATGGGAAAAAACAAACTGGCTCGATTTGAACAAAATCTCACCTTTAAAAACATGGTACAATTACCCGAATCAATGGCGGGGAAATGGAATGAATTTTTTGGAAACACCAACGGCATAACCTTAGAATTGGCCTGTGGGCATGGTGCCTATACAGTTGGATTAGCTAGATTATTTGAAGAGCGCAATTTTATTGGTATCGATCGCAAAGGTGCCAGAATGTGGAAAGGAGCCAAGACAGCCTTAGCTGAAAATTTGGAACATGCGGCATTTATGCGCATTCAAATCGATCATTGTGCCGAACATTTTGCTGCCAATGAAATAGATGAAATATGGATTACGTTTGCAGACCCACAACCCAATAAGGATCGAAAAAAATTAACGCATCCTATGTTTTTGGAGCGGTATAAACAGTTTTTGAAACCCGACGGAATCATTCATCTCAAAACCGATGATGATCATTTGTACGCCTACACCCTCGATTTAATTCATGAAAAAAAATATGTACTTCTTGAAAACCAAAATGATATTTATGCCTGGTCGGGCATTACAGACGAATTAAAAATTAAAACCTATTACGAACAAAAATGGCTAGGAATTGGCAAAACCATTAAATATTTAAGGTTTCAAATTTAACCTTTCAACCTCAACATCAACCTTAACCTTTCCCCTTTATCCTTTAACCTTTCAACCTCAATCTCAACCTTAACCTTTCCCCTCCCCCTCCAAACCTACATCCCCCTTTCCTTCTTAATATGAGTATAAGCTTCTTGTATTTTTTTGAACTTTTCTTCAGCCGCCTTGGCTAGGTCCTCACTTTTTGAGGCATGTTTATCGGGATGATGTTGACGGGCTAATTTCCGGTAGGTTGATTTTATTATCTCGTTGGTGGCTTCGCTTTCAAGGCCCAATGTTTTATAGTAATCTTCGCGTTTCTGATACGAGGCTGGTCTTCCAGAACCATCGTTCCACTGCTGGTAATTAGTACCACTAAATTTTGCTTTAATGGCTTCAAAATCCCAAAGCGTAAGGTTTATACCAAGTGAAATATTTTTAATAAGCAGCAATTCATTTTGACTTAGGTCCCCATCGGCTTTGGCTATTCCAAATAAATAATGGATAAGTTTTACTCTTTCGCCTTGAATCATATTTTGCTTAATGCCTTGACAGGCTATTTCCCAACCTATGCGTTGTTGTTGTAAAATATCGCGGAGCATTAACATATCGGCTTTGGTTTTTTCAATGCCAAAATTTTGTTTATACAATTCTTTTACAAAGTCAAGCTCGTTGCGTGTAACCGTTCCATCGGCACGGAGCACTGCTGCAGTGAGAACCAAAAACGATTCACTAAAATCAACACGAAATCCCTGACCTGATGAAAACGAAGAGTCAGATTCGGAAGAGGTGCTTACCGACATATTTTCGAAAAACGAACCGAGGAGATAGCCAACAATGGCACCAGGAAATTTGAATACGGCAAAACCTATTAAGGCACAAATAAATTTAATCACTTAGCAGGTTTAATAAAAAAGTCAGAATAGTTGATCATTACAGGAGTAAAAACGATATCTTGAATTACAAAACATCGGGGATTGGTATCTAAAAATGCATTAAAACGAGAAGGGTCATGGGTCAATTGGTTGCCATGCGAGTCAAAAAGGCTATGGTCGCGCTCGCTCGATTCACGGGGATAAACCCTTAGTTTTTTTACTTTATTTTTTTTGTCGATTACGGTTATTTCACAAAAAGGCTTTTGCATATTAAGGCTATCAATCTGTGCTTTTTTTAAGGCAATAAATCCTTCGCATGTTAAATTTTTAAACATCCCAAAATATGATTTTACGGCAGCATAATTTATTTGACCTTTTAATGCATTTACCGAAGCGGTAATGTCGAAATCAGTATTGTTCCCTCTTCGTTTTACCGTAAACGACTCGTTGGGGGAAGTAGGGTAATACACATCTACGCTATTAATATCTTCGGGCTGATAATCGAACACAAGTTTACTGACCCATTCAGTTTCAGCAATAGGGAAACGGGTGCTCAAAAAGCCATCAAACCCCGGAATATGTGTAATGTAGGGATCTTTGCTTCCCTGCAAATACATGTAAGTACCGCTCATATCGCTTGTAGGGCTACCCACATAAAAGGTTTTAAACAGCTCTTGGTCGCAATATACCTCCACTTTTGTGGCCAATGTTGCCATACTGGCAATCACATTTTGCCTTGCAGGTAAAGCCACCGGACCTCTTACGCGCACTTTTTTGAGCGTTTCCAATAAAAAAAAATTCATCAGAGGAATCGAAGCCTCATATTTTCCATTTACCCACCAAAGCCCATTCTTTTTTTCGAGTACCACATGGCCTTCAAATTTATTAGAAATAAATATTTTAGTTATAGATTCGGTATTTTCAATGGCAAAATCTGTTTTGGTTTTGTCGGAGGTTCCGGTTTGGGTAGGCCTTAAAAGAAACCAAGTCCCAAAGCCTATTATAATTACTAAAAGGAGAACTAAATATTTTTTTTGCATTTACAAAGAAGAGGGGGTTAGGGTTAATGACACGATGAAATTTGAGGATTAGGCTATTTTATTTGAGATGCGTACGCCATGCCGCCAATTGGGCCTCATCCTGTGTAGTGTAATCTGTATTTTCGGCTGCTTTGGCCATGGCTAAAGCGCGTTCGCCAATGGCAATAGCTTCAGTAAATCGTTCAAGTTTAGCCAATATCATTGCTTTTTGGCGCAATATCCAAAATTGTTCGTTTTGAAATAGGGCCTTATCAATCCATTCGAGCGCCTTGTTCAAATCCTTGTCGTTTTCTAAATAATAAACGGCTGATTGGTAATAAGTGGCTTGGCTGATGCCTTTCATTTTATCGTCAATTTCGGTCATTACCTTGGTGTCGGTTTCAAGTTTGATATTTATTTTTACCAAGGTATGATCCCATTTTATTTCCAAATTGCATGATTGAAAAGCCATATCCGACATTTCTATAGCCATCGTTTCTATTTTATGGTTTATGGTTTTGGTTTTTACTTTAAACCGTATTAAATCGTCGGCCGCTTTGTATTCTTTTCCAACACCCCAATAAGTCGTTATGGTGTGCAGCACAATGGTCCATTCGTCCTTTTCGGGAATAGCATAAAGGGCATATTCGCCGGCAGGAACCTCGTGGCCTTCCATTATTACATCGTCTTTAAATTTTATTTTGGTAGAGGCATTGGCTCCTGTGCGCCAAAGTTGCCCAAAGGGTACAAGGTCGCCAAAAATAACCCTACCTCGAACACTAGGGCGGCTATAGTCGATGGTAATTTCATTAAACCCAATTTCTTGAATCAATACCGAATGAGGGCTCAATTTTGGGATATTAATTTGGGCCGAGGCTATTGGGCCTATAAATGGTAAAAATAAAAGCAGTAGGATCAAACTAAGGGGTTTCATAATCATGCGCATTTCGTTTGCAAATTTATTGTGTTGGTTTGTAATAATACGGAATTTTAAAGGAAATATTTCAAATGGCACAATGGTATAGGATTGGATATTTAGATTTTGGGATTAAATTGGATAAAAACGAATCAAAGTTGGATAATTTAATTAGAGTGAGTTGGAGTGTTTTTGTAAAAAAACAGAATGAATTTTTTTTGTTGGCAGAAAATAAAATAGTCTGAATTTAGCTAGATTGATTAAACTTATGGTAAATTTTTTTGAACAGAAAGGATTCGAAATATCGTGACTAAAAAGCCTTTTAATACCTTGGATATATAAATTTAAAACGTGATTTTTGTTAGCTAATTCTGATAAATTCAGGTATATCTAACACCTTTATGTGCGATTTACCTGAATTTATCAGAGGTATAAACAAGTTAGCGGTCAGGCTAAAAAAAATCTTCTGCTATGGATAACATGATAGACAATTTTGGTAAAATATCAATAAATCAAAAAACCGGAAATGAACGGTTGACCTTTAATGGACAAGAAACCGGTTTAAAACTTATTGATTTTTGGCAATGGGGAGTCTCAGACATTATAAGCAATGCTACAAGAGGAAAACTTGCTGAATTTATAGTAGCATCTGCATTAAGTATTGACTTAACAATTGTTCGTGACGAATGGAGCCCCTATGATTTAGAAAGCCCAGATGGAATTAAAATTGAAGTAAAAGCCTCCTCATATTTACAGAGTTGGAAACAAAAGGACTTCTCAAAAATTAGCTTTTCCATAAGAACTGCAAGATTTTGGGATGTAGAAACTTCAACCTACTCAGAAACACCATCAAGAATTGCAGATATTTATGTTTTTTGTTTATTAAATTACAGAGACTCAAATACTTTAAATCCACTTAATTTAGATCAATGGGAATTTTATGTTCTACCAACCTCGTCAGTCAATAACTATAAGCGTAGTCAAAGTTCAATAACTTTAAAATCATTACAGACACTATCAGTTTCTTCAAGATATGACCAACTTCGAGAGATAATTATTACAAAATATTGGGAATCTAAATCAAGCCCGAACCGCTAACCACACCTTAGGGTCATTCTGGTTTTTCGGTTAGGAAAGCTCCAATTCCCAATTACCTTTGTTTGTGGTTTGAAAGTTTGAAGGCTTCGAAGCCGCCACCTCCCAAACCTGCAAATGTTATGTATTGGTATGTTGAAAAATTCTCCGGTTGGGAAAACTTTAAAAATTTTGTGTAAATTTGAATCATGAAACACATGACCTTTACGGTTCCTGGCAACTTAAATCTAAATGAGAAAGATACAAAGAGGTTTCTTGCTGCGAAAATGTATGAATCCGGGAAACTTTCGCTGGGACAGGCATCTGAATTGGCAGGGTTATCGAAAGTTGCTTTTTCTGAGATTCTTAGTGACTATGATGTTTCATTGGTTAATTATCCTTTGTCAGATGTAATAAGAGATGCCGCTCAATTCTGAGATAATTATTTCAGACAAGTTGTTTGATACTCCTCACCAATTTAGATGAATTAGATCTACTGAAAAAAATAAGTAAGCAGGTTCTTATCACTCCAGAAATAAATCAGGAGTTTGGCAAAAATCTACCAGATTGGATTAAGATTAAAGCGCCATTAGACAAACATTATCTAAGGCTATTGGAAAGAGAGATTGACAAAGGGGAAGCAAGTGCAATAATTTTAGCATTGGAGACTCCCGGTTCAATCCTAATTATTGATGACTTGAAAGGCAGAAAAGTAGCAGCTGAAATGGATTTAAAGTATTCTGGCTCCTTTGGTTTGTTATTAAGAGCAAAGCAGGAAGGAATTCTCTCGAACCTCAGACCAATAGTAGAACGAATTCGTAAGACAAACTTTAGATATAGCGACAAACTTTTGGAATCAATATTGGAACAAGCTGTCTAAAAACTCACCACCATGCCCTATAATTTCCTTGTGAGTTGAGTTGAATTATGGCCTTGTAAAGCTCATTCATACCATAAACCCAATGTTGGGGTTGAGGTGTAGATAGCTTTTTGTTTATATTGGGCAATAAACCTAACAATAACGTAAGTTTGCATTTCTGAAATCCACCCAAATTTTTGTACATATTGCCTTGTTTTTGGTGGCGTTGTTATATGCAGCAACCTTTACCATTGCTAAAGAAATTATGCCGCTATGGCTTAAAGCCGAAGCCTTTGTTACCATGCGCATTCTTGTTTCGGCGTTCTTGTTTTTGGGCATACACGCCCTCTTTATCCGCCAACGCATTACCGACCGGAACGATTTAAAACGTGTGTTTATTTGCACCCTTTTCGGTACCCTATTCAACATGCTTCTTTTTTTTAAAGGGTTGAGCTATACACAGCGAATCAATGGCGCCGTTTTGATGATGTTTACTCCAATTTTTACAGCACTTATCTCAGGCTATTTCTTAAAAGAAGGATTTGGTATTTTGAAAATCATGGGATTGCTAATAGCCACCATTGGAGGTATCCTGTTAATTGGAGGCATAAACCTCTCGTTCAGTCACGAAACAGTTTGGGGCGATTTAATGGTTACCGCAAATGCTATACTGTATGCCATTTATTTGGTAAAAGTAAAATCGCTCATGGGCAAATATAATCCACTTACAGTATCGACCTATACCTTTGTTATGGGTGGTATTTTGGTTTTGCCATTTGGGTTGCATCAACTCATCAATACAGATTTTTCAAACTTTCCGTCTCAAATTTGGGTTGGAATAGCGTTTGTAATTATTGGAACCACCTTTTTAACCTATCTTCTCAATGCCTGGGCTTTGAAACATGCAAGTCCGTCTATGGTGGGATCTTATATTTATTTGCAACCAGTATTGGCTTCGCTTATTGCAGTATTGGCAGGAAAAGAATGGCTTACGATTGAAAAAGGTATCTTTGCAGCATTAATTTTCACAGGAGTCTTTTTAGTAAATAAATCAAAAAAACGCAATGCTTAAATCTATGACCGGCTATGGAATTGCCGAAACCAATACCGAATTGTATCAATTTAAAGTAGAAGTAAAATCGCTAAATGGCAAATTTTTCGACTTATCACTTCGTATGCCTAAGCGCTTTGGTGACAAGGAAATGAGCCTTCGAAACTTCATAAATACCAAGGTTGTAAGGGGCTCAGTAAATGTTTACATTTCGGCAGATAAACTAAAAAATTCAGGAACTAAAGCCGTTAACATTAATGAAACGCTTGCTGCCGAATATTATACGAATTGGAAAGATTTGGCCACTGCCCTAGGTGCCGATACCAAAGATATATTTAGGTCTTTAATGGCTAATCCTGAACTTGTTGAACAGGAAAGTCAAAAGTATGAAGAAAGCGAATGGAATCAGCTCATGCTTACGATTGAAAAAGCCTTGCAAAATTTTGAAACGTTTCGTCTAGATGAAGGCCAATCTTTATTAACCGTGCTGAAAGAACATTGCAAAATCATAGAAAGTTTAATTCCTGAAGTAGAATACTTTGAACACGAGCGTTTGGAATTAACCAAACAAAGGCTTCAAAAAAACCTCAATGACTTGCTTTTGAAAGATGGGTATGATAAAAATAGGTTTGAACAAGAAATGATTTATTATTTGGAAAAACTTGATATTTCTGAAGAAAAAAATCGATTAATTTCGCATTGTCATCATTTTATGGACACCTTAGGTGAAGATCAAAGTGGGCGAAAACTAAATTTTATTGCTCAAGAAATGGGGCGAGAAATTAACACAATGGGATCAAAGGCTGCTCATGCCGCTATGCAAAAAACAGTGGTTAAAATGAAAGAGGAATTAGAACGCATTAAGGAACAAGTTTTAAATGTACTTTAAACGAAATATCAAAGGCATAACGCTATAAGGTTTTGGGAAAACTTATTATATTTTCAGCCCCATCTGGTTCGGGCAAAACCACAGTTGTAAAGCATTTACTGGAGGTTATGAAGGAGAAACTGGCTTTTTCAGTATCGGCTACAACCCGAAAAAAAAGAGATTCGGAAACAGAGGGTAAGGATTATTATTTTTTGAGCGAAGCCATTTTTCAAAAAAAAATTATCGACCATGAGTTTTTAGAATATGAAGAAGTTTATAAAGGCTTGTATTATGGTACTTTATATGCCGAAGTAGAACGAATTTGGGCTTTGGGCAAAGTAGTGGTTTTTGATGTAGATGTAAAAGGAGGAATAGCCATTAAAAAACAATTTGGTTCACAAGCCCTTGCTGTTTTTTTAAGACCACCCTCTATAGAAGTCTTAATGGAAAGACTTAGAAAGCGCGATACAGAGGTTGAACATCATTTGCAAGAACGAATTGATAAAGCTAATTTTGAACTTGAGTTCGAATCGCAATTCGATAAAGTAATCATTAATAACATTTTAAGTAATACATTGGCGGATGCCGAACAAGAAGTTAAATTATTTTTAACTATTTAGTCGCTTTATGTTTTGTTATCGTTAAAATTTTGTTATACTTTTGTTGACTTGTGTTGTTACTGTACTAAAACTAGATGAAAATAGGCCTATACTTCGGATCGTTTAACCCTATTCATAATGGGCACTTAATGGTTGCTCAATTTATGTTAAATCAAGCTGGATTAGATGAGGTTTGGTTTGTGGTTACACCTCAAAATCCATTAAAATCTTCTAAAGATCTTTTGCCAGAAAACGATCGCTTGCAAATGGTAAAATTAGCAATAGGAAAACATAGCCAAATTAAGAATTGCGATATTGAATTTACACTTTCACGTCCATCGTATACCTCCAACACCTTAAAGGCATTAGGGGTAAAATATCCTGGTTATGAGTTTGAATTAATAATGGGTACCGATGCATTGCAACATCTTGATAAGTGGAAAGATTATGAGCATATTTTGATGAACTATAAAATCTTATCGTATCAGCGAGAGGGTGCAACAGGTGGTGAATTTTCAAAAAATCAAAAAGTAAAAATTTACAAAGCGCCTGCCATTCAAATTTCGGCTACTTATATTCGCGGTTTAATGCGTATGAATAAATCAGTTAGATATTTAGTTTCCGACGAGGTTAACGAATATCTAATAGCGTTAAACTCTATGCAGGAGCTAGTTTCGTCCTAATCTTCCTTAGGCTCCCATAGTTCTATTTTGTTTCCATCGGGGTCCATAATCCAGGCAAACTTACCATAATCATCATCAACCATTTCGCCTACAATTTCTATGCCTTCTGCTTTTAGAATTTCGAGCAAAGCCACTAAGTTTTCAACGCGGTAATTAATCATGAAAGGCTGTGTGGAAGGATCGAAATAAGAGCTATTTTTTGCAAATGGGTTCCAAGCCGAAGATGCTGTTTTTTGAGGTTCGTTCATGGGCCGCCAATTAAATTGAGCTCCCCAACTTTCCGATTCTATTCCAAGATGCTGCTTATACCATTCCCTCGTTTTTGAAGGATCGTTTACTTTAAAAAAAATGCCTCCAAGACCTGTAACTTTCTTCATGATGATTTGTGTAATTGAGCAATTGACGAAAGTCAAAACTACTAATTAAATAGGTTATTATTGCACTGAAATTATTTCATTACGAATTAACTCAATGCCATTTTTTAAATCTCTTATTGAAAAAACCAAGAATCTAAAATTTCAAAGAAATATTAGTGCCAAAAGGGGGCACACCATACAAGTACGAACGCTAAGAAAACTTTTGCTAAAGGCACAGAATACTGCATTTGGCAATACATATAATTTCGAAACGCTTGCTCAATCCGAAAATTTGGCCAATGAATTTAGAGACCGTATTCCTTCGGGCGATTACCTACATATGTTGCCATGGTGGGAGCGTTCAAAACAAGGTGAACTAAACGTTTGCTGGCCTGGCAAAATTGATAATTTTGCGGTAAGCAGCGGTACAACAGATAACAGCAGCAAATATATTCCTGTATCAAAGGAGATGACCAAAGCCATACATAGAGGCAGTGTGCGCCAGTTGTTAGCTGTAGTAAGATCAGATGCTCCCAAAGATCATCTTTTGAAAAATTGGTTGATGATGGGAGGCAGCACCGATTTAGAATACAACGGCGTATATCACTCAGGCGATTTAAGTGGAATTACAACCAAAAAAATCCCATTAATAGCTCAATATTTCACAAAACCAGAACCATTCATAAAACTAGAACGCGACTGGAATGAAAAAATTCAGAAAATGACCCGTGAGGCCATTAACTGGGATATTGGAATTATTGCTGGCGTTCCAGCTTGGGTTCAAATGCTTTTTGAAAACATTTTGAACCACTATAAAATTTTGAATATTCATGAAATTTGGCCAAATCTTGAGGTATATATTCATGGAGGCGTATCCATTAAGCCATATAAAAAAAATATTGATAAAGTATTGGGAAGGCCTATAAAATATTTTGAAAATTATTTAGCCTCTGAAGGATTTATGGCCTTTCAACATCGAGAAGAAGCGAGTGGAATGCGGTTGCTTTTTCGCAATGGGATTTATTTCGAGTTTATTCCTTTTAACGATAGCACGTTTAATGAGCAAGGAGAATTAATTGGTAACCCAAAGGCGCTAACCCTTGAAGAGGTGGATGAAAAAACACATTATGCATTTTTGATAAGTACTTGTTCGGGAGCTTGGCGCTATCTAATAGGGGATGTAATTCGGTTCACAAACCTAAAAAATTGCGAAATTGAAATTACCGGACGAACAAAATCGTTTTTAAGCTTATGCGGAGAACATCTCAGCGTAGATAATATGAACAGAGCCATTGAACTTACAAGCGATGAGCTGATGGTAAATTTTAGTGAATATACAGTAACGGGCATCCCGCATCAAAGCGGATACTTTGCCCACCAATGGTATATTGGATACGATGGCAACGCTTTAGATCATGAAAGTGTAAAGGAAAAATTAGATTTCCACTTAAAGCAACTCAACGACGATTATAGAATAGAACGAACCGCAGCTCTTCGCGATATCTATGTTCAATTAATTCCAAATACTCTATTTATAGATTGGATGGGAAAAAACGGAAATTTTAATGCTCAAACAAAATTTCCTAGGGTTTTGAAAAAGGAAAAGCTTGAGGATTGGACATCTTTTGTGGCTCAATATCATGCCAATAAACCTTTAGCATAAGTTTTATTTCAACTCCGCACTAACATTATCGCTTAATTGCAAAATATAGGCACTTAAAAAATTTGCATTTCGTATACCTTAATTCCCCCTTATTTTTGCAACATGTTTCTTCCTCCTTTTTTAACTAAAGGCGATAAAATTGCCATAGTGGCTACCGCGCGCAAAACAAATAGGGAAGAGCTCGATCCGTTTATCAAACTTGCAGAGAAGGCTGGTTTTGAAATTGTGTTTTCCCCTACTCTTTTTGACGAAGAAAGGCAGTTTGCAGGCTCAGATAAAAATAGGTCATCCGACTTTCAATACTGGTTGAATGATACAGAAGTAAAAGCCATAATAGCAGCTAGAGGTGGCTATGGTACAGCAAGAATGGTAGATGGCATTGATTTTTCTAATTTCGCAACTAATCCAAAATGGCTTATAGGATTTAGTGATTTTACGGTTATTCATACTCATATGAATAGTTTGTTAAAACAATCCACCCTACATGCCGCTATGCCTGCGTTTTTAAAAACCGAGAGTTCTGCCGAGGTTATCCAATCGTTTAATGAAATGTTTGAAATATTAAAAGGGGAATTACCGGTTTATGAACTTCCTCAACATCAGCTCAATAATCCAGGAAACTGCAATGGAATATTGGTAGGAGGAAATTTATCGGTTATTTATTCTACTTTGGGTTCAGTTTCGGAAATCGATACCACCAATGCCATACTTTTTTTAGAAGATCTTGACGAGTATTTATACCATATCGATCGCATGATGGTGTGCTTAAAGCGCGCCGGAAAACTAAAACACCTAAATGGAATAATAGTTGGCCATATGAGCGACATGCACGACCGTGGGACACCCTTTGGCAAAACTGCCGAAGAAATTATTAGGGAGCACACAAAAGATTTAGGAATACCGTTATACTTTGGTTTTGATGCAGGTCACCTCAAACTTAACCACCCCCTAATATTTGGAACAGAGGTAAATATTGAAAATAATTGCCTTACTTTTGGTGAATTAAACTAGAGTTTGAAAAAAGCATTAAAACAATTTGCTGTATTTTTTGTAATTGGCTGTTCTGCCGTGGCTATTGATTTTGTTGTGTATAATTACGTACTCGACTGGCTATGTCCAGGATGTGCAAACGAAGCCAATTTTAAACATTATTTTTTAAATTTTAATAGCGCCGATGTGGCTAAAGCCGTTGGTTTTATGTGTGGTTCATTCTACACCTATTATATGAACAAGCGATTTACCTGGAAACAAAATGACAGAAATAACCGCCGTTTGATGCGCTTTTTTGCACTCTATTCCATTTCGTTTGTTATGAATATTTTAGGGAATAAATGGGCGTTAACGTGGCCCGAAGAATTGGTACCCTTTATAAAAATAAAAGATTCAGCTTTTTTATTCGCAACCGGTTTGAGCGTTGTTGTTAATTTTTTAGGCCAAAAACTTTGGGTGTTTAATTCAAATGTATCTTTAGTGGCCAAGATTAAAAAAAGAATATCGTCGGCTTCTTAATGCTTTTATGGTGAATACAAAACGCCTCATCTTGCACTTAGGCAGTAATATGGGTGATAGATTAGCCTATTTAACACAAGGGTTTAAAGGGTTAGAATTGGAATTTGGAAAACCAATTGGCATGTCGCAGCTATATGAAACCAAAGCATGGGGAAATACCGGCCAAGCGCAATTTTTGAATAGGGCCGCTATCTACGAATGCAATCAAATGCCGCAAACTATATTGCGCAAGCTTAAGGATTTGGAATTAGAAACAGGACGCAAGCAAAGAGGAACATGGGAAGAGCGCGAATTAGATATTGATATTATTTTTTATGAATCTGATATTATAAATACCCCTAACCTAAAGATACCGCATGGTTTATTGCATGAACGAAAGTTTGTACTCGTTCCCCTTAATGAAATTTGCCCCGACTTTATTCACCCAATATTAAATAAACGTGTAGCTGAAATTTTGCAACACTGCACCGATGAACTTACAGTAAATGTATGGACCCCAAATTAAACCTATTTCCACTCTACTGTTTGCCGCCTCTTAATTTTTTGAAGGCTTTTGCAAATGCAGATAAAGCGCAATTAGCCTTGGGCGAAAAATTTGAAAAACAAACCAACCGAAATCGTTTTGCTATTGCAGGACCTAATGGTCGGCAACTTCTTAGCCTTCCGCTTGTTCATACGAGCAGCCATGCAGCAATGTGTGATGTGCAATTAGATTATGCGCAGCCTTGGAATATAAAGCATTGGAGAAGCATTGAAACAGCCTACAACAAGGCCCCATTTTTCGAATTCTATTCCCATTATTTTGAGCGCCTATTCTCTCAGCATTATTTTTTACTTGCCGAATGGAACTTAGAAGCGATGAAATGTGTTACCAAAAGCCTAAAACTATCGGTTGAGTTAGGCTTAAGTACTGAAAAATGCCAAACGCTTAATTGCCAGTTTGCAACAAGCCACAGCCCATATAATCAAGTTTTTATTGAGAAAAATGGCTTTATTGAAAATTTGAGCATCCTCGATCTCATTTTTAATGAGGGACCAATGGCCAAAGATTATTTATAGTTTAGTTTATTCAGTCGCCTTAATACCTTTTCAACGCGTTTGCGTTTGGTTTCTATCTCTAAATCGGTATAGCGCGAAAGAAGTGTTGAGTAAAATATATCCTTATTTTCAGCTGTAATAATTGCCAATGCATTTTCGGCATACATGGGTAATTGATTACTTGGGCAAGATAATACCTGTTCGATAAGTAAAGGAAAGGCCGCTTCTTTGTAGGCCTCAAAAGAGCAGAGTTTAATTAAGATATTAACTGCCTGGTCTCTTGTTATTACTGTACCTAAGTCGGCTGTTTGGCATAGTTTAACAATGGATAAATAAATGGGATGAGGATTTAATAACGTTATTCGACTGAGAGCCGACATGGCTCCCCAAACCATACGGTTATTGGCAGAGTCAAGAAGAAGGATAAATTCTTGAGCATAGGCAGAAATTAAAGAGGGTTTAATCTCTCCAATTTCATAAATAACCTTTATACAATTATTTTGATACGTTTTTGTTTGGAGGTTCTCGATAAGGCACTTGATAGCCTCAAGGTTGTTTTCGACTACAATACGCTTGGCTAATTCTAAATTAGGAATTTCGTCTTTTCTGCCTAATGAATGGGATAAGTAGGATAAAACAGATTCTTGCATTTAGTATACAAAAATAGTCCCGATTAGGCAGCTTAGTTATAAATACATTAACATTAAGAAAGGAATGACATTAAAAAGTATGCTATGCAAGAAGAGCACAGATGGCAAGTATTACACAAATAGGGCTATAGATATAATAATCTATTTGAGCAAATTTTCCCTTGGTATAGGTTTTAGTTAACCCCACATAATTAAAAAACCCAAGGGCACGTAAACCAAATAGGAAAGCTATTGTGCGGTTTCCCCATGTGATGGTATCTGCTTTAAGTATTTCCGAAAATGAACTAATTTGCAAAAAGCTAAATAGTGCAATTCCTCCTAAAAGCAGTGCCCTAATCAATAAGCTCTGTTTGCTAGGAATTTCAGGCTTATGTATGTGCCTTGCTATTTGATGAAAAGCGAGTTCTGCTCCTGTTTTTCCACCCATAAGCCAATATACATGCAGAAAGGTCAATAGGATGAATACGTTTAAATTAAATAGAATGGGATATAATGGGTTCATTGTATTTTAGAATTAGGTGTATCAATACTCTTTCAGTTTATAAATTCCGCGACTTATGCGAATAAAATATTCCGGATTATAACAATTACCAACTGCATGACTTGCAATAAAATTTGGGTAGTTGAGGAGAAATCTAAAATCCGATGACTTAAATAATTCGTCCACATGGCCCCCTTGTACAGTTTTTCTAATTTTGCTTACTAATTTTTTCTTATTCATCGTTTAATTATTGCCTTAAATAAAATGTACCATTAGGTATTTGTATTCCCCATTCTGTAATATTAGCCTGGGCGAAAAACGTTTCATCTTTCTGATTGTTTCTTATATAAAGGTTGATAGAATTCTTTGTGGGTTTCCAAATACCACAATCTGGAAATTTATTTTTTATGGACGAACGAATAAGTAAGGTTCCGCATTTTAATTGTAAATTTTCTTCCGACAAGGTTATTGTGGTACAGGTTCCATCCTTATTTAAAGCTTTATAGCTTCCTTTAATAAGGTCTAGATGGGCGTTGTCTTTGCGTGTGTTGTTCTTAATTAGTTTTTCAGATGGGTCGTTCTGTATTATGGTATTGTAGGTGACGTCAAGAATGATTGGTTGCTGTTTATCAGATCCTATAAATTTCTTACAAAACCAACAGGATGTGTTTTTGTTGATAGCATAAAAGAAAAAGAAAAGTACTTCTAATGATAAAGTTATAGCCATGGCTATATAGTTAGTATTAGTTTAACTCCCAACAAATCAATACAAAAAATTTTGTTAAATAGCAATATTTCAGTTTCAAATTGATTGCAAACTGATTGCAATCGATTGCAATCGAAATTTAAAAAGCACTAATCTATTGATTATCAAATTTTTAAAAGGATATTTTCAAAAAACGGTATGAACGGTTTTTTTGGAGAAAATCCTTTGGTTTAAGAAAGTTTTTGGAAAAAATACGTCTTTGTGTAAGCTATTACCTTAGATTTTTTAATACTCAGAATACAACTAGGTAGCATTTGCAACACAGATTTGCAAAAATTAGGTATTATAATATATTTAAATCCATGTAAATATGACGTTTACTTAGATTTGTAGCCTCGACGGGAATCGAACCCATATCTAAAGTTTAGGAAACTTCTATTCTATCCGTTGAACTACGAGGCCAGTAATAACTATTAAGAGTTGGCAAAGGTAAGCCAAAGCCTTCTAACCCCCAAAGTAGTAAATGAAGTGATTTTATTTTTTTTAACGAACGGTCGCACCGTTCATGGCTATTGCCGAAGGACTTACAAAAACCAGTTTTCCATCCGCATCTTCACTCATCAGTATCATACCCTGGCTTTCAATGCCTCTCAGTGTCCGAGGTTCTAAATTAGCCAATAGGCAAACTTGTTTTCCAATAATTTCTTCAGGCGTAAAATTCAAAGCTATACCACTCACAACAGTCCTAATGTCTAACCCTGTATCTAAAGTTAGTTTTAATAGTTTATCGGCCTTTGCAACTTTTTCGGCAGC
>CANMPY010000002.1 GCA_947499775.1 Bacteroidota bacterium
TCGTGTAGCTAAAGAAATGGGAATATTAACCGTGGGTATTGTAACCACACCTTTTCATTTCGAGGGACCAAAAAGAAGGCTTGCAGCCGAAAAAGGGATTGCAGAAATGCAAGAAGTGGTTGACTCCCTTCTTATAATATCGAATGATAGAATCAAAGAAATATTTGGTAATCTAGTTATTACCAAAGCTTTTAGTTATGCTGATAATGTACTTGCAACGGCTGCCAAAGGCATTGCCGAAATTATTACCATTGCGGGCAGCATTAATGTTGATTTTGAAGATGTAAAAACTGCCATGAAAGATAGTGGCGTATCCATTATGGGTAATGGGGTTTCCGAAGGTGATGGCAGAGCTTTAAAAGCTGCTGAACAGGCATTAAATTCACCGCTTCTAAACGACAATAAAATTAGTGGCGCCAGCGATTTACTCATCAATATTACGAATGGCGATGAGGAAGTGACCATGGATGAATACAGCGAAATAAATGAGTTTTTCCAAGCCCAAGCTGGGATGGATGCAAATTTAAAATGCGGATTATGCTATGACTCTTCCATTGGCAATAAAATATCGGTTACGGTTATTGCAACAGGATTTTCGCGAAAAGAAAACACTTATAAAGCTTTAGAAACCTCTGCTCCTGAAACGAATATGGATCAATTAAAGACCGTCTTTGAAGTCGATTCTGAGATTATTGAACCTCTCTATCTTCCACTTGATGGTTCAGCCCCAATTACAAACGGCAACTATGATCCTGAAACCAGCCGCATTAAAAATATAGAACTCATTGCTAGAATTCGTGACCTGCGCGATCTTAGTCTTAGATCGAAGAGCGAATCGGGACGAGAAGAATTAGAAAATGTACCTGCTTACGAAAGGCATAAGGTAAAGTTAGACGATATTTCACATTCTTCCGAAACCCAAGTCTCTCGATTTTCGCTTATTGACGATCCTGAAAAAAAACCAGAGCTAAAGTCGAATAACTCGTTTTTACACGATAATGTAGATTAACTTTGGTTAATCATAATTTGAGCAGATCAATTTTTAATGTGTCTAAGTTTCTAGTTGTGCAAGTGCTTCAAAAGCGAGTTTAATGTTGCATTTTGACAATGTGTTTTAAAAAAACTTTATTTTTTTAAGGCTAATATCGAAAAATCAGTATCTACTTTACGGATTGTATTTGATAAAAATCCTAAACCGGTAATTTCCATATCTACAACATCGCCAGGCATTAACCATTGCGGTTTAAAATTGGAATCATTTAATAATCCTGTACCATTTAATTCTAAAAAACAACCCGTACCTACTGTACCAGAACCAATTACGTCACCTGGAAAAATATCAACTCCATAAGCACAACGCTCAATTATTTCGGCAAAAGTCCAATCCATATCTCCCATATTTCCTTCACTTACCTTAATACCATTTACCCAACACGTCATAGCTAAATTATAAGCATTGCCTGTGTGGCCAGGTTTACATGCAATTTTATAAGGCTCCAACTCATCAGGAGTAACCAACCATGGGCCTATTACAGTGCTAAAATCTTTCCCTTTTGCAGGGCCTAGATTAAGCAACATTTCCTCCATTTGTAAGGTACGAGCACTCATGTCGTTCATAATCATATATCCCGCAATGTACGAATCTGTTTCAGCGGCCTTCACATTTCTTCCCTTCTTGCCAATTACAATGGCAGCCTCTAATTCAAAATCCAGTTTTTGAAAATGATCGGGCATACACCAAATTTCTCCTGGTCCTTGGATGGCATTATGATTGGTAAAATAAAAAATTGGATATTGATCAAATTCTGCAATCATTTCAACTTTCCTATTTCGCCTAGCCGAGGCCACATGCTGCCTAAATGCATAACCATCACGACAACTTGTTGGATTTGGTACCGGTGCTAATATTTCAAATTCAAGGATAGCCTTACCAAAATCAGGATCAGCCATTATCTTAATTTCTACCTCCTTGGCCATTTTCATAGCGTTTTCACCAGCCTGCAAAAAAGCAAACATGGTATCTGGTATAGCTGAATTTAAACTGTTAAGATCATAGAGAGTTTGTTCAACTAAAAGGCCTAGCTTTTGAGAATTATTTTTTTGATAGGTAATAAATTTCATTGTTGCAAAATTAGAGTGTTATTCTCTTATTCTCCTAAAAAACCTAAGAAAAAGATTGACGGCGTTTTTTAATTACTGCAATTAAAAGTATGTTTGTACTCTTCTATTTATGTTCAAATTTCAATTCATTTTATGCCTTCTTTTATCCTCAGTTATTACTGAATTAAAGGCCCAGCAACATTTTAGATTTAAGGCAAATATTACCATTAAAGAAAAAAAAGTAGACGGTAAATTTAATTTAACAAAGGGAACTTTATATTATGACTTAAACACTCGAAAGGCTGTATATGATGTTACTTTCCCTGAAAAAGCGATTATAATAATTACGGATACAGCCTATATCACCTTTCAAAATGGTAAACGCACCACCTCTAAAGCGATCAAGGAGTTTCTCGATTTCTCATTATTCAACCTTTGTTTAACTGGCAAACTAGATTATTATGGCCTTAAAGGTTCGCCATATACCATAACCCATACCGAAAGAGCAGACAGTATGATTATAAGCACTTGGAGTCCTCCTTCTCAGATGAAAAAGGATAAAGGAAATATTAAAGTTTCGAGCGTCAACAAAAGGCTTTTTGGTGTATTGGTTTATGATCCTAAAGGAAAAATTATATCGAAACAATTTTTCGAAGACTATACCCATATTAAAAATATTTGGATACCTACAAAGGTTGTATCTTTCCTTTTTTTAGGCAAAGAAAAAACTACACAAATCACAGAATTTAAAAATATTGTAATAAATGAAACTGGGAACGATACTATGTATGATCACGTTTTGGATTAACCAAAATGCCATGAGTCAATCCTTAAATACGTGTTTAATTTCGAAGGACACTTTAGCGACAACCAATCATCATGTTGTTTTTTTAGATGGCCAAACGAAAGATGGTCAATCAACTATAAAATTGCTTTTCTATGTTTACAAACACTATATCTCCTCGCAAGATCAACAATCTTGTCGATTTACGCCTTCTTGTTCCGAATTTGCTTTTATTAGCATCAAAAAACATGGTTTGATTATTGGTGTTATCGATTTTTTTGATCGTTTTGCCCGATGCAATCCATTGAGCCCTGGCAATTATAAACAAGACTTTGAAAAGCAACTCTATATCGATTCGGTTGAATGAATAAAATAATCACGCTCTTTCTTACCCTGTTGTTTGCACAATCAAAATTATGTGCTCAAGATGATTTGGATAAATTTCAAAGAATGGGCGACGAATTTAATGCGTCTCATAATTACGAATCAGCTATAGATGTATACGAACGGCTTTTGTTTTTTGGTGACGATGCACGCTCAAAACAAATTTATTTACCCCTTGCTAGAGCATACACGTCAATAGGCCAATTTGATCTTGCAGCAAATCATTATACCAATGCGTATAACAACCAAACCGTAGATACCATCCGGTATGAAATATTATTCGAAAGTGCCTTGAATTACATGATGGATAAGGACACCTCACTTGCTTATTCAGAATTGCTTAATATTCCCGAATCTAAGATTAGTTTTCGAATTTATAATAAACTACAAATGATGCTTGGGGCTTTAGATTATAAGAGTGGACGCTATGCTAGTGCAAAAGATCATTTCCTTCGTATTACGGTTCTTAGCCATACGGATAAGCAAGCAATAGAATCACTTTTTAAACAATCAGCCAAAATTAACAGGCGATACAATCCTACTATGGTCGAATGGATGAGCATTATTCCTGGCTTGGGCAATGCGTGGTGTGGTTATTATGAAGAAAGTGCCAATGCCATTGTCCTTACAGGGGCACTTGTTTTATTATATGTCGACGTAAGTTTGAAATATAAAATTATTGATGGATTAATTACAGTATTCCCATGGTTCAATAGGTATTATAGAGGGGGAATAAAAAAATCATATAAATTAGCAGTATTGAAGCGGGAGACCGAACAAAATAAACTTTACAATTCTTTACTTCGACTAGTTCCACCACTTAATTAATTCCACCTTGATTCCGTTTTTCAACACCCTTGACTTTGCAAAAACACTAGATGCTTCCGATGATATAAGCCAGTTTCGTCAAAAGTTTCATTTTCCTAAACTGAATGGCGAACAAGCTATATATTTAACGGGAAACTCTTTAGGCCTACAACCTATTACAGCCACAATGGCATTGAACCAAGAAATGACCGATTGGCAAAACTTTGGTGTTGAGGGCCATTTTCATGGAAAAAATCCATGGATGCATTATCATAAATTTTTAGCTCAAAGTGCTGCGAATATAGTTGGAGCCTTGCCTCATGAGGTGGTAGTCATGAATAACCTAACCGTTAATTTACATTTAATGTTAGTTAGTTTCTACACCCCCACCCCTACTCGTTATAAAATTATTATGGAAGCGGGTGCTTTTCCAAGCGATCAATATGCGATTGAAAGCCAAGTGAAATTTCACGGCTTTTTACCTAACGATGCCATCATCGAAATTGAACCACGCGAAGGCGAATACCACTTAAGAACCGAAGATATTTTAGCCGTAATTGATGAACATGCCAACGAAACAGCATTAATTATGTTCAGTGGCGTTCAATACTATACCGGGCAGGCATTCGATATGGAAACCATTGCCCGTGCAGGACATGCCAGTGGCATAAAGGTTGGATTTGATTTAGCGCATGCCGCTGGAAATATACGCTTACAGCTTCATGACTGGAATGTGGACTTTGCGGTTTGGTGTGGGTATAAATATTTAAATTCAGGACCAGGAGGGGTTTCTGGAGTTTTTATTCACGAAAAGTATGCCAATGACCCAACTCTTCCTCGGTTTGCCGGATGGTGGGGACATAAAGAAAGTGAACGTTTTCAGATGAAAAAAGGCTTTATCCCAGAATATGGAGCTGCAGGATGGCAATTAAGCAATGCCCCTGTATTGAGTATGTCTGTTCATAATGCAGCCTTAAAATTATTTGATGAAGCTGGCATGGAAGCTCTAACTAAAAAAAGTAAAACTTTAACTGCGTATTTGCAGTTTGTAATTGAAGAATCAAAATTAAACTTAAATATTATAACGCCTGCCGAACAGCGCGGATGCCAACTCTCTATACTAACCAATTCCGATGGAAAAGCCTTATTTATGCATTTGCAAAACAATGGCATTATAGCAGACTGGCGCGAACCAAATGTAATTCGTATGGCACCTGTACCGCTTTACAATTCATTTGAAGATGTATTTAAAGTTGGGGAAATTCTTCGATCGTATCGCCTGTAATTTAGTTTACTATAAAATTACTATTTACTTGGCGACTTTCAATTCTACAATTTTTGGGGAAGCTCACAGCATCAAACAACAAACTATTAGCCATTTCTTTAGATAAATAATCTGTTTCTTTTAAAAGTTTTATCCAATAGAATGTTTCTCTTGCTTCTTTGTACGCTATTGAAAGTTTTGAAATAAAACCCGTTTTTGATTGTCCGCCAATTGCTTCTTCTACATTTGCGCCAATAGATGTGCCACTGCGAAGCATTTGTTTTGATAACACAAATTCCTTCTTTTCATAAATCAAAAATTTATAAGCATTTATAATCCTGATGGCAAATGCAAATGACTTTTCTTGTATGACATTATTACTTTTTATTTTTGCTTGGGGCCTTAAGTTGCAAAGTCGATTTAGCGTTGAGGGATGAAACTACTTTTTCCCCTGTTTTAGCTTCTAATTCCTTACGGGCTACATTTGCTACATTTCCTCCTTGTTTAGCTACTTTCTTACTATCTTCAAAATTTGCCGGATTAGTAGCTGCTGAAATATCTTTTGTAGAGGCTTCGGCAAGCATATTTAAAATTAGTTCGGTGTTTGACATATTATCCCGAAGGTTTTCTTTTTTTAAACCTTTCAGTACTTTATATTCCTTGGTGGTTTGGTCGCTCCAGGCCTTTGTAATAATATCAGTAAGGGTTGCAAACTGTACCCCTGCTTTTAATCCTCTTTTTTTCCATTCATCGGTAAGCTCTTTTCTAATTTCAATGCTTTTCAAACGTTGGTTAATCCAGCTATCTGTATAACCGAGTTTCATATAGTTTTCCAAAGCCCGGTCGATGCTTAATTCAGGATCTTGCATTTCGTCGAGCTTTTCTGCTGCAACCTGTGCTAACCAAAGCTTAAAGGGTTCGGCTTTAGGCGAAGGAATGGATTGTATTAGCCGGAAAACTTGTTCAGTATCGGCCACATCGGTCATTCGCATCTTCCCATCGCGAGCAAGCATTTTCAACCCGTGACAATTCGTCACGGTTTCATTTCCTTCTTCTTTTAATCTTTGTTTTAACTTTCTCCAATAAGAATTGGGGGAAACGCTTTCTGTTAAAACAGCAATTACATCAATAATGGATAAAAACCATTTTTCCAGTTCCGGATCCCAAATAGTACGGACTTTTTTTTCTTCAAATATTTTTATATCCGCTTTCTTCTCCATAATCAACTACATTAATTTATTTACAGTGTAAACTTAACATTTTTTAGTATAATGCTAAATTAGAATTTTCTCACTAATTTTTTCATCTTTTTTCAGATGTTGGCATGTGGTCAACTTTGCTAGGGTTTAATAGTTGGGACTTTACTAACCTTAAAAACAAGCCATCTCTTTTATAAGCTATTAGCTATAGAAAATATGTCTATCAAGTTCGTTAAGTAGGGTAATAATTTGGTCTGTTAAGTCATTTATTACAATATCTTCCGTTTTATCAAGTATTGGAAAAAGTGCAATAAATTCTCCATAATTTGTCTTGTATGTTGTAAAACCAAGTTGTGATGCGATGTCATTAGTAGCCTTTTTAAACTTTTCGGTGGTTGACCATGTTTCTAAAGTGGTATTGTCCCTAAATGATATCGGGCTGTTTTTGAACGTTGCAAAATATAAGTTAATCCTTCCGAAGCTATATCTTCCTGAGAACCTTTGATACGAGAATAAAACTGTCCTAAAAGTGATTGCATTTTATCAAAGGTACATTCTTAAATCTTATTTCATAAAATTTCCACTTTCTTAGAACTTTTTATTAAAGTTGTTTCTTCAATAGGCGCTACCATTGTCCAATAGCCCAAACCGTCTTCTTCAAAATAAGTAAGTTGTTGTTTATAATTTTGACATTAGTAGCCAAATACTCTAATGAGTTTACCTGCTCCAATAAACAAATTAGCTTCAACTTTGTTCTCAACGATATACTCATGAGGCCATTCTGGCATTGTCTTAAAAAATACCAAATTACGTTTAAATCGAAGTCTTTAAGTTTAGTATTGTATAGTTTCGCGGCGAAGTTTAATTGAATTACCGCTACCTAAAACCTAAGCCTTATTCTTTAATAAATTTAGCATAATAAACCTTAGCAGACTTTTGGGTCGTTAACGTTAAAAAATAGTTTCCAGCCTTAAGTTTGCTTACATTAATATTCATCAATTCTAAGCTTTTTTCAATCCTATCATCATGGGTATAGGATTTGGATAACACCAAACGGCCAAGTTCATCGCAAATTTGTATTTCGGCTTCTTCTTCAGCAATCCCAAGATTTAGTTGATCGTGTACTGGGTTTTTAAAGCCTATTAATTTGATAGCTTTTGGCTGATATACTCTTGCAGGAATTAAGCTACTATCCTGTAGAATAGTCTCATCGCCTGCTTTATACTGCATATAATACACAAATGTAATCATCATTTCACTGGTTGTAGCCTCGCCTGATGAAACGTCTTTGGGCGGAATATTAGGATTGTTCGGGTTGTTTACGGTATTATCATAGGATACTATGGACTGAATTTTTGAACCACTTGTAATTTTTTGCAAATATTGAAACCGATATTGACCTTGCCAATGAAAATCCCAATCGTTAATTTTTATTAATGGAATTGTATCTCCAGTAGCTGGTTTTACAAACACTTTTGTGCTTTTGCCGATAAGATGCATATGCGGCATTATCGACAGAAGCGATACATCAATGGGAATGTTAACGCTTTGATAAAATGTTTTTACTTGATCCTTTGGAATAACAAGCGGTCCATTTGTTATGTTGCCGTGCGACAAAACAGGTGAAATATACACCTCCCTTACCGAGGATTGAGTGGCAAACCGTATTAAACATGTGGTACTATCTAATTGACCTTCCGAGCCTTCGGGATAGTGAATTTGCAAAATAATGCGTGCATTTTTATACATTTTCACACCTGTGCCACGCGGAAAAATAATAGGCTCAGAACCTGGAACATACGGTGCAATTAAAGTAGAATTAGCCGACCCCGTTCCTCCAAAATTCGTGTATCCAGGAAGTGGATCTGCATTATCCAAATCATCGGTATTGGATGTGGTATCTTGATAAACCAATACATGATGCACAATTTCAGAATTGCCAGGTAAGATTTCTACTGCTGATATAAATTGATTAGCAGCTAATTTAGTTGGAACAGAAAAACACCTATAAATATCTCCAGTTTTTGCAGTTGATGTATAGGTTGGAATTGTAATTTTGAGATCGTGCGTTCCAATTTTTGAATCGTTGGTATACTTAGGTTTTGGAGGCGCTTTACTCACAACGCCTTCAGGGGCTCCATTGTTAACCCAATTTACGATAGCATCAATATCCGACTGTTTCAATACCCTTTCATCGGCATAGTGCCGATAGCTCGGATCGCCTGGCCAAGGAGGCATTATTTTGTTTTGAACGTGATAGCTAATACTGCTTTTTCGTGCAAAGGCATCTGAATATTCTATTAAGGATGACGGCGCTAATCCTCCGTTATGATGGCATTTGGTACAATTTGCATAAAGTATTGGTGCAATATTTTCGGACCACGTAGGCGTTTGTGCAATTCCGGTTAATCCAAAACCTATACCTATTAAAACACTTAGTAATGTACGTTTCATAATTCTTTATAATACAATGCATAAAGGCTTGGCAAACTCAAACGGAATACCGAGCCTTTGGCACTAAACTTAAACTTATCTTACTGTATAAATATATTCTTTACCATTTAAGATTGCTTTAGCGGTACGGTCGCAAGCTTCATTATTAAATGGATCATAATCTATGGCAATTTCTTTACCGGAAGTTGTATTCTTAAGGGTCAATTTTCCTTTTACAAAGGTTTGAGCGCAACCAAGCTCAATTTTCTTTTTTAGCGGGATATCAATTGTAACGGTAAACGCTTCGCCTTTGCGATTAGTACCTGATGCACTTCCTGTGATTTCAAAAATATCACCCAATAAGCCTGGACCTGCATCGTTTATCAATGTAATAGTTCGGTTGGCAGCCCAAGTTACTGTGCCATTGGTATTGATGGCTTTTCCATTGGTTACGGCCATTGTAAATTGGTTTACCAGCGTTCGTGTGATTACTTTGGTACCCGATATTTGAGTCATTTCAGCACCATTGCCTCCAAAAAATTTATCGTTATCGGATATCGAAATGGTTAGTATGGACCCAATACTCAAAAATGAAGCTGACAAACTGAAATTAATTTTCCCTGCTCTATAACGCCCGTCTCCACATAATTTACCAAAAGGCATACTTGTTCCTACAGGACCAAAATCAACACTAAATTCTTTTCCGTCGCCATCCGTAAATAAGCTGTCGGTTATCGTAAAAATTGCACCATTGGGCAAAATACTGCTTCCCCCTTTTTTAAGTCGTCCATCGCTAGAGGCTACATCCTGGCCTAAATCGAAAGCCGAAGTAAATTCATTTTCTGCTGTTGAATTGTCCTCTGCAGAAGTAATGGTTTCTAAAACTTCTAATTTGTCTTTGCCACATGAAAATAAAAACATAGTTGCAACTAATGCTATTCCCAATATTAAATGTACTTTTTTCATAATATTATCTAATTTATTGTATCGTGTTCAATCTGTAGACTTCAAATTTAAGAATTTGGTTGCTTTCTTTAAAAACGCAACGTGCTGGATTATATTATTTTTAGTTAGGTTGCTAAATTAAGAAATTCTAAAATATTATTTTTAAATAGGTTTTTCTTCTGCTGCGCTGTTATGGAGTTATCTGTTTCGATAAACTTCCCATGTTCCAAATCGCCTAGTGGAAATGGATAATCTGTGCCATAAACTACCTTATCCATACCAAAGGTATCCATTATATACTGCAGTGCTTTAGTATCGTGTGTGATCCCATCTACCCAAAATTTACCCATATAACTTTTTGGGTTCATAACGTTATTAATATTAACCAAATCGGGACGGCACGTATAGCCATGTGCAATACGCCCAAGGGTTAGGGCAAAAGACCCTCCCCCATGTGCAAACATTACACGCAGTTTTGGGAACCTATCGAAAACACCACCAAATATCATCGAGCAAATAGCCCTTGATTCTTCGGCCGGCATACCTACTAACCACGGCAACCAGTATTTTGTCATTTCTTTTTCGCCCATCATATTCCATGGATGAACAAATATGGACATGTTTAGATTTTCGGCTGCTTCATAAACGGGAAATAAAGATTTATCATCCAAATTTACCCCATCGATGTTTGAACCTATTTCAACTCCAAGCATTCCTAATTTTGCTATCCGCTCCAACTCCTTCACTGCTAACTTAGAATCTTGCATTGGAAGGGTTCCTAAGCACATAAACCGATTCGGATATTCATTTTGAACATTGCATAAATGATCATTCAAAAACATACACCAATCGGATGCATCCTCTGCTTTGGCCCAATAATTAAACAATACAGGAATAGTACAAAGCAACATCATATCTACCTTATACTTATCCATATCCTTCAAAATAGCAGTGGGATCCCAACAGTTTCTACTTACTTTTCGAAAAAAAACGCCATCATCGCGATACATATCTTTGGTATCGGTAGCTAGGTCGTCCTTTAATTGGATAAATCCTTTGTAACCATATTTTTCAGCCAAACTAGGCCAATGACTTGGCATGATATGCGCATGACCATCAATTTTTATTATCTCGGAATGCAGTATTGGTCTTGGCAAAATATTTACAAAATATAATTTAAAGGTTTTGTTGTCTAAACGTACTACACAAAGCGAGGGTCGGTCTCCATAATATGGCCGCATTTTTTGCAGGTCCGCATGTCTTCAGAGCCATAATATTCCTTAAATCTGGGGATAAAGTCTTTTTCTATATCGTTTAATACAAAAAAAGATTCGTGCAGTTTATGGTTGCATTGTTCACAAAACCATAGCAATCCATCCAACATTTCTCTATCTGCACGTTTCACTTCTATTACTAAACCCATTGTTCCCTCTGGCCGAACAGGCGAATGAGGTGTATTGGCAGGTAATAAAAACATTTCACCTTCATTAATCGGGATATTCACAGCTTTACCATCTTCTTGAATCCTTACAACAATATCACCTTCAAGTTGATAAAACAATTCCTCAGTTTCATTATAATGATAGTCTTTTCGGGCATTGGGGCCCGAAACCATCATTACAATATAATCACCGGCTTCCGTATATAAATTGCGGTTACCTACTGGAGGCTTCATCTCATGTCGATGTTCTTGAATCCACTGTTTAATATTAAAAGGGCGACGAATACTCATAATTTTAATGATTAAAAAATCGAAATTATCTAAAAAAAATGAAATTATCAGCGAATACTGCGAATTACCAAATTATTTTTTGTTTAATTGACTCTGAATATTACGAAATAACACCATAAATTTCATCAAAAACAGGAGTAGCTTTTATAAACATTTTAGTTATTTCGTTTTTTTTGGTGTTGGTTTGCAGCTTCTAATTTTCACATAATCAACCTTACAATTAGTTCAATGGAACCAAATCGATTTTTATTTAAACTTACCGCCATTTTATTTCAATATTTATTTTTGATTTTCGTTTTTATTCCGATCATTTATTTGGCACACCTTATTAAATATAATTTCAATACTGAAGCCATTGTGTTTATACGTGTTCTATTTTTTGCCATTGCTTTTGCCATGCCATTTGCCGTTGCAAATGCCTTTGCGTTTGCAAAATTTGAAAATAATGATTTGACCTACTATTTAAAATGCAGACAATATCATTCGGTTGTTATTGATGAGAAAGCTTCAACTCTATTGAAAAATACTGTAGACCATTTGGAGAGTAAACCCTTTTGGAAACTCATCAAACAGGACGAATGTACTGCCCATTTTAAGGTTAAAAATATACTCATTTTTGATGATGTGACCATTTCAACACATAGAAATTCAGATACACAAACCCTACTCACAATTAGCAGCATACCTAAATTACGAATTTTATTTCTTGACTTCGGTCGTAATTATCAAAATATTATTACGGTATTATTAGCTACTAAATCAAACACATAACCGTGAAAATTACCATCCTTTCAGGTTCATCAAGACCCGATAACAATACCATGAGATTGGCATTAGCAATTGCCAATCAACTTCCAGAAGCACAGATAATCGATTTCAAAGATTACGATATTCCATTTCCAAATCAAGGTGGGGTAGATAGAACTAACCTTACTGCTTTTCAAGCCCAATTGCTAACCGCCTTTGAAGAAGCTCATTTACTGTTTGTGCTTTCTCCTGAATACAACTGGTTTCCATCGGCCGAACTTATCAATATGGTACATCAATTAGCCAATAGCTCGCACATTCGTATTTTTAACAATAAAGTTTTTGCATTTTGCGGCGTTTCAAGCGGTGCAGGCGGTCGAATTCCAACCATACAACTCGGTAATTTATTTGATAAAATTCTCAATGTATTTAATATGAATTCCATTACGAGTCCTAAAAAATTTGAGGCTCGGTTTATAATGGATGTATTAGATAAAGACGGGAAATCACTAGGCAATAGCGAATTCGATGCCGGTTTAAAACAATTTATCGATCATAGTGTTAAACTGGCCAAAAAATGGAATTAGGTCATTTCGAATTGCGTTTAAAGGTCTCCCAACATTGGCTGAAGTGATAGAAAAAATCATATTCCGAAGCGTTTAAAACAAAATAGCTGCTTACCGGACACAGCATAAGCAAGTCATCTAGTTTAACCGATTTATCATTGGTAATTAAGTACAACTTTCGAGAGGGAAGCCTAATTTCAATCTGATCGCGCAAAAGGAGATCAGAATAAATAGCATCCATTTTTGTTCGTTCCCTCCCATTGCGACTGAAATTTTCATAAATTAAACTTATAGGGCTCGAAATAGTTGGAACACTGCGATTTAAATGGCGATTTATTTCTTCCTTTTTATCATCGCTTAATCGTTTACCGCTAATGGTAACTGGAATCAATTCAACACTCTTTTTTTTTAAATAAATTTTTAGTTTACCAGTACTCGAATCACAAAGTTTTTTTACCGGGATAAACCTTTTTTGATATCCAACATGCCCTACGATTAAAGTATCACTTTTAGTACAATTTATTTCAAAGTATCCTGATTCATCAGAGGTTGTTGCCGTAAACTTATTTTTAAGACTCACCACCGCAAACGGAATTTTTGAAAAACTATCTGACTCATAAAGCCATGCTTTTAGTGTAAAATTTTGAGCAAAGAGGGTTGAAACAGGAGAAAGTAAACAATACATTCCAATACCAACAAGTCTACTAACAAGGCGCTTTTTTCTTACTTTTAAATTTAACTTTATCAATTGTACTAGAATGGGATTTAAAAAAATTAGGTTACACTTTTCTTGTAAAACATGAATTGAGATGATCATTTACCATGCCAACTGATTGCATATAGGCATAGCAAGTAGTACTTCCAATATACTTAAAGCCTCGTCGCTTCATGTCTTTGCTCATGGCATCACTTTGGGCCGAAGTTGCTGGCAATTCCTTTAGCGTATTCCACGAATTAGTAACGATTTTATGATCGGTAAATTGCCATATATACTTTGAAAACGTTCCGAATTCTTGAACACACCCCAAGTAAAGGGTAGAATTATTTATAGCAGCTTTTATCTTTCCATTGCTGCGAATAATGCTACTATTCTGCATCAGTTCATTCACCTTTTGGTCGTTGTAATTCGAAATAAGCATAGCATCAAAATTATCGAATGCTGTTCTGAAATTTTCGCGTTTAGCGAGTATAGTATACCAACTCAAGCCAGCTTGAAATGTTTCTAAAATTAGATGTTCAAAAAGGTGATGATCGTCGTAGGATGGCACACCCCACTCCGTGTCGTGATACGTTTTATACAAATCATCCTTCTCGCACCACGAACATCGGCTTAATATCGGCATACGACAAAGTTATGCCGATTTGAACAATTTTGAATTTTTAATCCACCCTAACATTTGCTTATACTTTAGGATGCTATACATGTATTAAAATCATAAACAGGCTTAGGCCATATTCAATAACAGCACGTGTATAACCATTGTAAAATTATTGGAATTTGCACAACCTACCGCAGCCACCAAAATAGCACAGCAATAATAACTTTACATTTTCCTACTATATAATTACTTTAATAAAGGAGCCATCATATTTCTTGCAGTTTTTTTTTAAAAATTAAAATTACAATTTTGTGGTCTACTTTTAAATTGTACTATTTTTGAGGAAGCTTTCAACACATAAAAAGAAAATGGAAAAAAGAAAATTAATTATTTATTGGGCAGCCACAGCCTTATTATCGTTTGGGATGCTGGGCAGTGGAATTTCACAACTTCTTCATGTTAAGGAAATGGATGATCTCATCGCGCATGTGGGCTACCCGTTGTATTGCATGAACATTATTGGCGTTTGGAAAATACTTGGTGTAATTGCAATTTTAATTCCTGGTTTTCTGCTACTTAAGGAATGGGCATACGCTGGCTTCTTTTTTCTAATGACAGGCGCATTGCTATCGCATTTATATATGGGGGATGGTGGCGATGCTATTTTTGGGCCATTATTTCAAACTCTATTTATTGTATTGTCTTGGTATTTTAGGCCACCACATAGAAGATTAAGTATTAAATAGGTAAATCTAAAATACCTTTGTTACCATTTTGGATGACGGTATAAATCTTAATGCATTCAATAGCTTGTCTTTTAATGATAGGCAAGCGATATTAGTTGATATAATGAATCAGTTGGAAAAGGATACAGGTTTCTGCTATTCTGATGCTACTATAAATGCCGAGAATCCTGTTTTTTTGGAAACGATGAGAAAAAATTTGGCACAATATGTTCAAAAAATCGCATCGAACAACCAAACCCGATTTATGCATCTTATTTATAGAGTGGATATTTCGCAAGCCAAAATGAATAAAATACCAAAGGATGATTTTTACTATCACCATTTGTCGGAAATGATATTAAGTCGGCTTTTTCAAAAAATAATAACACGGCGTCATTTCAAATCTTAAAGCGAATAAGGCATAATAAAAACGCTTTAAAGAAACTAATTTGCAGATAGAAAGGCTTTATTTATACTTATGCAAAAATCAATAGTGGTATAAATTTTTAGGAACTTTTGCCAACAAACTTAATTAAATTATTGAATTGCAATAACACCTTTGGCCCATGAAAGTGCAACACGGGTTTGTTCTACTTTACTCATATTAGTATTGTCTAAAATTATGGCATCTTCCGATTTAAGAAGTGCGCTGCCATTTAGGCTATTATCCAATTTATCCTGCTGTTTAATGTGTGCCACTATTTCATCAAAGGATATATCAATTTGTTTTTCTAAAATTTCATCATACCGTCGTCTGGCTCGTATCAACGGATCTGCTGTCATAAATATTTTTAATTCTGCATTTGGAATCACCTTGGTCCCAATATCACGCCCATCTATTACCACACCTTTATTGGTGGCTAAAATTTGCTGCTGAAGTTTTAAATATTCCCTTACTACTTTTAGTTTGCTAACTTGTCCAACAAAATTAGCCACTGCCGACGTTCTAATTTCCGTTTCAACCCATTCGCCATTTAAATAGGTTTCAAAAAAATCATTTTCCATTGAATAATGAAACGAAATAGTAATGCCGTGAAGTAATTCTGGTTGATCACTTAGGGTATGTAATTCTATTTTATTTCGAATTAAATAAAGCGAAACAGCCCTATACATTGCTCCACTATCAATAAAGATATAGTCTAATGACTTTGCCAAATTTTTGGCTAAGGTTCCCTTTCCACAACTCGAATTGCCGTCAATCGCTATATTAATTTTTGCACCCAGATCTATAAATATTAAGTGGCAATGATATTAGAATAATCTCAATAACAAAAAGAATTAATCTAAAAATTTACTTTTACTTTGAATTTTTATTATGATAACCATACAGAATTTTATAAATGGCACCTATGTTCCGCCTAAAAGCGGGGAATATTTACCAAACTATAATCCCTCCACTGGCGCCAAATATTCAGTGATTCCTGATTCTGATTCACGCGATGTAGAAGAGGCCTATCTTGCTGCGAGCAATGCCTTTGATGCGTGGCAAAAAACCTCATCTGAAAAAAGGTTTATAATTTTGAACCGCATTGCTGAATTAATTGATGAACAAAATGATAAATTGGCACTATCAGAGTCTATTGACCAAGGCAAGCCCCTTTGGTTGGCCAAAACAGAAATAACACGTGCAGCTCAAAACTTCCGCTTTTTTGCAACCGCTGCTATGCAATTCCAAAGCGATAGCCATGCAATGGAAGGGCATGCTATAAATTATACATTAAAAACACCAATTGGGGTGGTAGGATGTATTAGTCCATGGAATTTACCACTCTATCTTTTAAGTTGGAAAATCGCTCCTGCCTTGGCTACAGGAAATTGTGTTATTGCCAAACCCAGCGAAATAACACCCATGACGGCCTTTTTATTAGGCGAAATATGCAACCAAGCTGGATTGCCAAAGGGTGTTTTAAACATTGTTCACGGATTGGGCAAAAAAGTTGGAAACGACATAGTTGCTCATTCAAAAATAAAAGCCATTTCGTTTACAGGCGGAACCAACACCGGAAAGCACATTGCCACTATTGCTGCGCCACAATTTAAAAAATTATCTCTTGAATTGGGAGGCAAAAACCCAAACATAATTTTTGCAGATTGTGATTTTGAAAAAGCAGCTCGCGAAACGCTTCGTTCCAGTTTTTTGAATCAAGGCGAAATTTGTCTTTGCGGTTCGCGAATACTTATCCAACGGCCTATTTATAATAAATTTAAAGCGTTTTTGATTGAAGAATTGAAACATTATACCATTGGAGATCCCTTATTAAAAGAAACACAAATGGGGGCTATTGTTAGCCATGAGCATTTCGAAAAAATACTTGCGTATATTGAAATTGCTAAGCAAGAGGGCGGCAGTATTCTTTCAGGTGGACAAGCTGTAAAACCGATTGGATTTGAAAACGGATGGTATATTGCCCCTACTGTAATTGAAAATCTATCCCAAAACTCACGATGTAATCAGGAAGAAATATTTGGACCTGTTGTTACTTTAACGCCATTTGATTCGGATGAAGAAGCCTTAGCGCTTGCCAATGATTCAAACTATGGTTTGGCAGCAAGTATTTGGACCGAAAATATTAAACGCGCGCATTCTATAGCTTCGCGTATTTCATGTGGCGTAGTATGGATTAATTGTTGGCTGCTTCGCGATTTACGAACCCCATTTGGCGGAATGAAGCAAAGTGGCGTTGGACGTGAAGGCGGTTGGAATGCCATGAATTTTTTTAGCGAACAAAAAAATGTTTGTGTAAAGCTTTAATGCAAATGCTGATTTAAAAGCATGGGGTCATTAATAGATTACACTCCTTAATATTTACCACATCTATTGTTTATTAAAAAATGGTTTATAAGGAAAATCTAGTGCAAAAACACTAAATTTTTCGTTTAGAAATAATGGCATCAACTAAGGCATTCAAACTGTTTTTGCCAGTAAGCCATTCACTTAATGAAACATCGATGGCTTTTTTTATGTTAGGGTCATTAAAAAAATCGGTGGTGAGCTTTTCTTTAACTGCTTCTTTAATCCATTCGGTTTTTTGTACTATCCGTTTTGAATTAAAATTGCCATTTGATTGTTGGAACACTATAAAATTTTCAATATCGGCCCAAATAGCTGGCACGGTTTCATTTGGGTTAATGGAACTTTTGCAAACCGATGGCTTGTGCCCTTCAAATTTATTGGGTATAAATTGCAATGCATTTGCCACATCTGAAATAGCCTGATTGAGCCTTGCAGGTTCGGTTATATCCGCTTTTGTTAAAATAATCAAATCTGCTAATTCCATAATTCCGCGCTTAATCGCTTGCAAATCATCGCCAGCATTTGGCAACAATAAAAGGAGAAGGCAATCCACAAGGCTATCGGCTAAATATTCGCTCTGCCCTACCCCTAACGTTTCAACTATTATTGTATCGTATCCTGCAGCTTCACAAAGCAAAATACTTTCGCGGGTTTTACGTGCTACGCCACCTAATGTACCCTTGGCTGGCGAAGGTCTTATATAAGCGGTTTCTAACATTGAAAGCGTTTCCATGCGTGTTTTGTCACCGAGTATGCTTCCATGATTTTTTTGGCTGCTTGGGTCAATCGCCAATACACACACTTTCTTATGTTTTTCCTTAATCAACCAAGTTCCTAACGTATTAATGAACGTGCTTTTACCAACTCCAGGCGCTCCGGTAATTCCAATCCTCAACGAGGATTTGTTAAGTTTCAAAGCCAATGATACTAATTCATCCGCTTCGTTTTGATGATTTGGATTTTCGCTTTCTACCAAAGTTATGGCCTTGGCAAGTGCTAGCCTGTCCCCTAAAACTATGCTATCGAAGAGTTGGTTGGACATAATGATTATTTTTTATTGCTTATTTATGTATTGCCATGCGCATCAACAACGGCAATATTTACCATATTAACTATTTCGCGAACCGAACTACCCAACTGCAAAATATGAACTGATTTATTTAAGCCCATCAATACAGGTCCGATTGCCTCAAATCCACCTATTTCCTGCATTAATTTATAACAAATATTGCCCGACGAAAGGTTTGGGAAAATAAAAGTATTGACCTGTTTATTCTCCAATTTATTAAACGGAAATATTTCGTTGCGCTTAACTGTATTGATTGCATAATTAGCTTGAATGTCGCCGTCGACACAAATATGCGGATGATTTTGATGCAGAAAAGCGACGGCCTTTTTTATTTTGTCAACTTCTTCGCCCTCCGATGATCCAAAGTTAGAATAGGATAGCATGGCAATAACTGGATTAACCTGCAGTTTTTTTACTTTATCATGGGTCAACAAGGCAATACTAACCAAATCCTCCCAAGTTGGGTTGATGTTTACGGTGGTATCGGCAAAAAACAATGGACCAAGTTTCGAAATCATAATGTACATACCCGCCACAACTTTGCTTATATGATTGGTTCCCATTACCTGTAGGGCAGGACGAATTGTGCTTGGATAATTTTTTGTGAGTCCAGAAATAACAGCATCTGCATCGCCACACTGAACCATCATGGAGCCATAATAATTACGATGAACCATAACTTTTTTGCAATCGAAAAGGCTCATTCCTTTTCGCTGCCTCATTTCGTATAATTTTTCGCCATAGCGATTTCGCTCTTCATGTTCTTCGGCGGGATCAATAATTTGAATTGAATCAAAAACTAAGCCGTTTTCTTCAATAAGTTGATTAATTCTGTGACGCTGACCTAATAAAATTGGTATGGCAGTCCCATCTTCTATTGCTATATGAGCCGCTTTTAAAATTTTATAATTATCAGCTTCAGTAAACACCACGCGTTTTGGCGATTTACGGGCCTGAATGGCAATGCGCGATAAAAATTTATCGTCAATGCCTAACCTTCGTTTTAAATCATTTTCATATGCTTGCCAATCTGTTATAGGACATTTAGCTACGCCACTTTCAACGGCAGCCTTGGCCACAGCAGGCGCTACTTTATAAATTAACCTTGGGTCAATTGGTTTAGGAATGATGTAATTCCTACCGAAACTCATGTTTCGTTCGTTATAAGCCACGTTTACCATTTCCAAAACAGGTTCATGGGCCAATTGAGCAATGGCTTTTACCGCAGCCAATTTCATCTCTTCATTAATGCATGTAGCTCTAACATCTAAGGCACCTCTAAAAATGAATGGAAACCCTAATACATTGTTTACTTGGTTAGGATGATCGCTTCGTCCTGTAGCCATAATCAAATCTTTACGCGTTGCTATAGCTAAGTTATAATCAATCTCTGGATCGGGATTGGCCATAGCAAATACAATTGGATTTTTGGCCATGGATTTTATCATCGCCTGACTTAAAATATTAGCCTTTGACAAGCCCACAAAAACATCGGCATCTTTCATGGACTGCTCCAATGTTGTAATCTTTCGATTGGTGGCAAAAAACGCTTTATTTTCGTCCAAATCATCACGATCTATATTGATAACCCCTTTGCTATCGAGCATTACAATATTCTTAACATCAACGCCTAACGACACGAATAAGCGTCCACAAGAAATGGCCGAAGCACCCGCACCATTAATAACCAACTTTATTTTACTTAATCTTTTCCCGACTATTTCGGTGGCATTTAGCAATGCAGCACCCGAAATTATTGCCGTACCATGCTGATCGTCGTGCATGATAGGAATTTTTAATTCCTTTTTTAAGCGTTGCTCTATTTCAAAACACTCTGGGGCTTTGATATCTTCTAAATTAACACCTCCAAAAGTGGGCTCCATGGCTTTTACAGTTGCCACAAATTCATCCACAGTTTTGCAATTTAACTCGATGTCGAATACATCTATATCCGCAAAAATCTTAAACAGAAGACCCTTGCCTTCCATTACAGGCTTAGATGCTTCGGGACCTATATCGCCTAATCCTAAAACGGCAGTACCATTGGTTATAACCGCCACTAAATTTCCCTTTGCCGTGTATTTATATACATCTTCGGGGTTTTCGGCAATTCTCAAACAGGGTTCAGCTACACCTGGCGAATAGGCTAAGCTTAGGTCACGCTGAGTTTGATATGGTTTGGTAGGTATAACTTCTATTTTACCTGGCCTCCCATCGGCATGGTAACTCAATGCATCAGTATATCGTTTATCGCTCATTTTTTTATTTATAAAATATTAGGACTTCGTATCGGAGCCTATGGATGGGTTTCGCCTCATACGCATGTTTAACAATTCAACACCAAAACTAAAGGCAATAGCAAAATAAAGGTATCCTTTTGGAATAGCCCCAATATTATTGCCTGCTACAGAAAAATGCCCTAAATGACCTCCCTCTAATATCAACATAAATCCTATTAAAATAAGGAATGATAGGCCCAACATTTGAATGGTTGGGTGTTTATTTACAAAACTCGAAACGGCGCTAGCAAAGGCCATCATGATTACCATGGATAATAACACAGAAATAATCATTATTGGCAAAGCATAAGGAATACCATTCGTCATTCCTATGGCTGTTAATATAGAATCGATAGAAAAAACAACGTTAATCAACATAATTTGAGTAATCGCATTTGTAAGCGTTAGCTTTCTTTTTTTCTCTTTTTTTGCTTCCGAATCACTTTCTTCCCCTTCAATTTTATGATGAATTTCGGAAGTACTTTTATATATTAAAAATAATCCACCTACAATCAGGAAAAGACTTTGCAATGAAAAATGTCCTTCAAAAATCCACCAATGAATATTTACTAATGGTTTTTGAGCAGCTATTACGAACGATAAGCCCAACAATAGAATTACCCTTAGAAACATTGCTAAAAATAATCCATAATTTACAGCTCGTTTTCGTTGGCTTGCTTCTACCTTATTGGCCGCAATAGAAATAAAAATAATATTATCAACGCCTAATATTATCTCTAAAAAGGTAAGCGTTAATAAAGCCATGATAACGTCGGTGTTGGTTACAAAATCCATATAATTTTAATAAAAGGCGAAATTAAGGTTTAATGACTAAAATGAGGATTTTTCAGCGATAAAATCAAGTAAATGCATAAAAAATAGTACGTTTGTATATCTTTATATGGCAAATTTTCAAATTCAAAGTACATTAACCAAACTCGGCATAAAAGCACTGAATGAAAGTGTTTGCACAGGCAATCAATGGATTACTGCAATTGGTTCAGAAATTAAAGAAATTAAAAGCCCAGTAGATGGGCAGCCTATTGCATCCGTAACCTTTGCAACGGTTACTGAATACGAACGTGTTGTAAAAGTTGCTCAATCATCTTTTGAGTATTGGCGTAACGTTCCTGCCCCAAAACGAGGCGAAATTGTAAGGCAAATTGGTAATAAATTACGTGCCCATAAGGACGATTTAGGAAGAATTGTTTCTTATGAAATGGGCAAAAGCTTACAAGAAGGTTGGGGCGAAATTCAAGAAATGATCGATATCTGTGATTTTGCTGTTGGCTTGTCGCGTCAACTTTATGGATTAACTATTGCTAGCGAACGTCCCTCCCATAGCATGCAGGAACAATGGCATCCTTTAGGAATTGTAGGCATAATTTCATCGTTTAATTTTCCGGTGGCTGTATGGAGTTGGAATGCAATGATAGCAGCGGTTTGTGGTGATGTATGTATATGGAAGCCATCCGAAAAAACACCCTTATCCGCTATTGCAGTCCATCAAATTATAAAATCAGTATTGGTCGAAAATAAGTTACCCGAAGGTATTTTTAATTTAATAATTGGGGACTTTAGAATAGGCGAAAAAATGGCCAAAGACCATAGAATTCAATTAATATCAGCAACAGGAAGCACCCGCATGGGCAAAAGAGTAGGGCAGGTTGTAGGCGCACGTTTAGGCCGATGCATATTAGAATTAGGTGGCAATAATGCCCTTATCGTATCCGAAGATGCCAATTTAGACAATGCGTTAAAAGCATGTGTTTTTGGGGCCGTTGGCACAGCAGGTCAACGTTGCACCTCCATAAGAAGGATCATAATTCAAGATAGCATTTACGATAAATTTATTTCTAAACTAATCAATGTTTATAGACAACTCAAAATTGGAAATCCTTTAGATCAAAAAAATCATATTGGGCCCCTTATTGATACCCAAGCGGTAAAAAATTATTTAAATGCCATTTCCGACGCAGAGAATGAAGGCGCAAGAGTTTTATATGGTGCTAAGGTATTAAATGGCGAAGGTTACGAATCGGGCACCTATGTTTTACCAACTTTGATCGAAGCTAAAAATCATTTTCAAATTGTTCAGGAAGAAACCTTTGCCCCCATTGCGTATCTCTTAAAATATTCGCGCTTAGAAGAGGCTATTGCTATGCAAAACGATGTAAAGCAGGGTTTAAGTTCAGCTATTTTTACAAATAACATGCACGAAGCTCATATTTTCCTAAGTACGTCGGGTAGCGATTGTGGCATTGCTAATGTAAATATTGGCACTTCGGGTGCTGAAATTGGCGGCGCTTTTGGAGGCGAAAAAGAAACCGGTGGAGGAAGAGAGAGTGGCAGCGATAGTTGGAAAGCGTATATGCGCCGACAGACTAATACCATCAATTATGGTAAAGATATGCCTTTGGCTCAAGGTATAAAATTTGACATTTAAGGCCAATTATAGTATCAGCTATAGCTGAAACTTTAGTTCACTTCTTATGTTTAGATATTAAATATAAAAGCGATTGGCTCATTAAATTGCCCTAATTATAAGAAAGCTATACCTTTATTTTTACCTACTAAAATTAACGCAACTATTCAACTTTCTGTGTATTATTGTATTAAAATTAGATTTTGTATGAAAAAATTACTCCTCCTTTCGTTTAGTATTTTTAGTCTTAGTTTCGTTAATGCCCAATCCGAAAAATTTGAATGGGCCAAAAATTTGGGTGGTGGATATGCTGATTTCGGGTATTCTATTGCTGTAGATGTTTCGGGAAATGTTTTTACGACTGGCGTTTTTACCGACACAGCCGATTTTGATCCTGGAACTGCTAAATTCAACTTAAAAACCTCAGGAGCCAATGATATTTTCATCTCAAAATTAGACGCCACTGGTAAATTTGTATGGGCCAAAAAAATTGGGGGAGCAACCAATGATGCCGGCTATGCTATTGCATTAGACGGAACCGGTAATGCTATTATAACAGGCGGGTTTACGGGTACAGTTGATTTTGATCCAGGTATTGGGGTTTCTAATTTAACTGCATCTGGATCGGTAATGGATATTTTTATCGCCAAATTTGACCCAAATGGAACCTTAATTTGGGCTAAAAGTATTGGAGGATCGCTAACCGATTATGGAAGCAGTTTGGCCATCGATGCCACAGGCAATATCTATAGCACCGGTTTTTTTTACAGTACAGTCGATTTCGACCCAGATGCCACTGCTATAGTTAATTTAAGTTCTGCTGGCAATTCGGATATATTTATACTAAAATTAAATTCTGCTGGGAGGTTTGTATGGGCCAAAAGTATAGGCAGTGCATCGGCTGACGCTGGAAGAAGTATTGCTTTAGATGCCAACAACAACGTTTATACCACGGGTTCATTTTCAGTAACCGCTGATTTTGATCCTGGGCTAACTGAATTCAAATTAACAACGGTGGGGGGCTCTGATATTTTTGTATCAAAATTGGATGCGAGTGGAAATTTTGTTTGGGCCAAAAGTATGGGAGGTTCATCAAACGAAGAAGGAACGTCCATAGTTTCAAATAGCGCAGGCCAAAGTGTAATTACTGGTCAATTTTTAGCAACCGTTGACTTTAATCCAGGCACAGGAACCACTAATTTGACTTCCATAGGCGATAAAGATATATTTATATTAAAATTAGATGGGTCTGGAAATATGGCGTGGGTAAAGCAAATTGGAGGATTATTGACCGATTTAGGATTGTCATTAGCTTTAGATTCTAAAGATAATATTTATACCACAGGATCCTTTAAAGGCACAGTTGATTTTGATCCTGGAACAGCCAAATTAGAATTAACGTCATTGGGCACAGAAGATGTGTATATTGTAAAATTAGATGCGAGCGGAAGCTATATTTGGGCTAAAAAAATTGGCGAAACTGGATCGGATGTAGCTCAATCCATTGCGGTTTCGAAAACTAAAAGCGATATTTATGTCACCGGTTATTTTTCGGGAACTGTTGATTTTGACCCTGATGCAACGCGAACTGATATGGCGAGCAATGGGTTATCGGACATATTTGTCGAAAAAATTATTGCAAATTTAGGAGCTATCCCCTTGTCAACTATAGATGACATCACGTTTTATCCTAACCCTACACACGAAATAGTTTACTTAAATTTTGGACAGCACAATACCAAAGAAATAAATATTCAGGTCATCAACTCAACAGGACAACTAGTTTTGACACTAAGCGATGTTCAAGATTCGAAAATTAATTTGCACACCCTGCCTTCGGGATTATATAATGTAAATGTTTTTTATAAAAACCAAAGTGTGGCGTCGCAACGGATATTAAAAATTTAAGGCATCGTTTTGGGGGCACTAAACCCATAATTTTACTTATTCTTTTTTACAGTTTTATTACTCAAGTTTATTTTTATTAATACTTTTTATTGGATAATATAGAGTTGATTTGCACCTTTTATCAAAGACTAAGTCCGAATAAATGTTCAATAAATATACAGCCTTTCTATTTTTTACCATCCTCTCAACGCTTGCAATTGCACAATCAAAAACGACACTAACAGGGGTTTTAGTTCAATCGAACGACAAAAAAGGAATTGCCTTTGCCACCATTACCCTTATCGATACCACAACAAAAAAGTCAGTATCCAACACCTTTACCACCGAAACGGGGAAATACACTTTCACTAATATTCCTGAGGGCATTTACACCATTCAAAGCAAGAGTATTGGATTTAGTACTATCCCTTCAAAGTGTTTTAAGGTCTCTAATATACCCCTTAGTATGGATACGCTATTTGCCGATAAATCATCAACAGATTTAAAAGAAATTATAGTGGAAGTGGCTAAGCCATTGCTTGAAATTGAAACCGATAAGATAATCTATAATGTTGAGAACGATGTGACCCTATTAGGGTTAATGGCTTTAGATGCTTTAAAAAAGTTACCATTTGTAACCGTAGATGCCGAAGATAATATACAAGTAAAGGGGTCCTCTAATTTCAAGGTATTGCTCAACGGGAAAAACACATCCATTGTAGCCAAAAACCCATCAGAGGCTTTGAAGGCTTTTCCTACTGCTTTGATAAAAAAGATTGAAGTTATAACTGAACCATCGGCCAAGTACGACGCCGAAGGCACTGCCGGCATCATTAATATTATTACACAAAAAAAAGTGAAGGGCTATAATGGCAACTTGAATGCAAATTACAACTCACGTGGTATGAACAATGGGAGTGGGAGCATAAATATAAAATTAGGCAAATTTGGCATGTCGTCCTATCTAAGCGGAAACATGTTTAATTATTTAAACCAAACCACCTCTAGCTTAATTCGTATTAATAAACTACCCGGTTATAATACTACCCTTAAGCAATATGGCGGCAGCAATAGTGACGGCATTTGGAGTTGGGGCAATATGGAGCTATCTTACGATTTTGACACTTTGCATACCTTTAGCATTTATGCGTCTCAAAATGGAAGTAAGAGTTCAGGAAATTCAAACCAACACTCTGAAATTTCGGATAGTGTAGGATGGTTAACCGACTCGTTTAATACCCAAGTTACTTACGAAAATAAATCACCAAGTCTTGATATTGGCTTTGATTTTACCAAGCGTTTTAAAGACAATGAGGATCATGAAATTTCACTTTCGGCTTATAGGGATGTGAATTTTGAGAATTCTAGTTATACCTCTATTCAAAACAATTTAAGCAATCCTGACCGCGATATTTTTAATACCAATCATTCAAAAAATGCAGAACACACAGTAGAATTAGAATATGAAAAACCGTTTAAAAATGAGAGCAAATTGGAAGCTGGGACAAAACTCATTCTTCGAAATTTAATTTCAGACTATAGAATGTTGGAGCGGTCGAATGCTTTAGACGACTACCTCGAAAATTCATCACAAACCAATACACTACACTACAATCAAAATATTGGAAGTATTTACAGTGTATACATGTTTCCTTTGAAAAAATATAAAATAAAATTAGGCGGTAGAGCAGAGCAAACATGGATCAATGCCAGTTTCAATAAGGACTCATCCCCTGTTTTAAATCATTATTTAAACTTTATTCCAACAGCTGGTATTTCAAGAAAAATTAAAAAAATACATACCCTAAAACTCAATTTCAGCAAACGCATTCAACGCCCGTGGATGTTTTATCTTAATCCTTACATCAACAATCAAAATCCACGAAGTATTTCTTATGGAAACCCGAATCTGCTACCTGAAATAACTCATAGCGCTAGCTTTTCGTGGAACTACTTTTTCAAAAAAAATACATTGGATATATCACTTTCGGGTGCCCTAACCGATGATATAATCACCTCGTATACATGGCTTGATGTCAATGACATTTCGTATACCACTTACTATAATATAGCCAAAAGCAATTCATTAGGATTGAACGTGAGCTATTATGGCTCCTTATTTAAAAAATTGCAAGTTTGGGCAAGCTTTAAAACATCGTATGTGGCGATTTCACACAAACTAGATACTGGTAAAAATAGGAGTGGTTTTAGTATAGGCGGTCATGGAAGTACCACGTATAATTTTAAACACGGATTTTCAACTTCACTGGGGGCATGGGTTAACAGAGGTGCACCAACTTTGCAGAGTATTCGTCCTACTAATTATTCCTATACGTTATCGCTGCGAAAATCTGTATTAAAAAAGAAACTTAACTTGGGGTTGGTAGCAAACAATTTCTTAGAGGCCAAACAAAGCCTCAAAACCATTACCCAAGATGCCTCATTTTATTCTGAATCGATCTATAATAATTCTATTTTCAGATACTTCAGTGTAAGTGTAAGCTTTAATTTTGGCAAGCTTCGCGAAAATGTTAGCCGCAAAAAAGGAATTACCAATGATGATATGAAATCAGGCGAATAAGGCTTTGAAATTTTTTCTATGATTAATGAATTCAAACTGCAATTGAGATTCTCCTTGGTAAAATAATTACGCCTTTTACTAAACCAGCATAAAAGTGTTAACCATTTCCATTGTAAAAAAAACTTTTTATTTTGTAATACACTTGCTGAGTACCGCCTAAATGCGGCTTAAATACTTTAATGGTTTTGTGTTTTATCGTGTCGAGGTATTTTGGATTAGCTAAAATGTCTTTAACGTGTTCCGTAAAATTAAATCCATTATGAATTTTTGTTCCTATTTTATGGTTTAAGAAATAGCTTGCCTCCGGAAATTTAGAATATTTAAACCCAAAAAAGACAGGTATTCCATACACAGCAGGTTCAATAATATTGTGTAACTGCCCCGAAAAACCTCCTCCCACCAACGCAAGCTGACCATACCGATAAAGGGAAGAAAGGTGACCCACAGTATCAACTAAAATAATTTGAGGGTTATCCCCTACGGTCATTTCAGAAAATCGCTTTAACCTATTATCTTGGAATCGCTTTTCAATTTGTTTGAGGTGCCTTTCGGAAACGTCGTGTGGCGCAATAATGAGTTTCACGGCTGAACCTAAGGTATCTACACATTGCTTGAGTATCCATTCTTCGTCATCCCATGTACTGCCACCTATAATAACAAAGGCATTGCTTAAGAATGTGTCGAGCATAGGAAATGGTTTCGTTAAAAGTGAATTAGCAAACACCCTATCGTATCGCAAATCGCCAGTAACGACTGAAAAAAAAGTAGGATTATCAGACTTTACCAACACAAAAGTAGCATGTGGATTGGATGCCCCATTTTGCGGGGCTTTATACTCCCAATTAAAATGGTTTGATTGGGCGTAATATTTAGAAACCAAATTGTGAAGCAATTTTTCAGATGCTTTATTTTGCAAAAAAAGTACATCAAAATTTTTCAATCCGTCGCGAAATATTTTACCCCACCACTTAAAAAAAACTTGATTTTTTCTAAAAACGCCATTAAGCAAGATTATCTTAACCCTTTGTTGTTTTAATTCATGAATATGGTTTAACCAAAATTCGTATTTCACAAAAATGGCCATAATGGGTTTCAGAGTATTAACAAATTCTTTAGCATTTTTTCGGGTATCAAAAGGCATATAAATCACCCCATCAACCGAATTATAATTTTTGCGAAGCTCATAACCCGAAGGTGAAAAAAAACTTACCAAAATACTTACATCG
>CANMPY010000003.1 GCA_947499775.1 Bacteroidota bacterium
TTATTTTCTTGTTGCTCTTTGCTCAGGATTTTATACAAATATAAACTATTCCAACAAATAATAGCTGCTTTCATAAGCCTTCTACAACTTTCTGCCATGATTTGTTCTTCTTGAGTTTGTTGCACAAACGATTGATCATTCTCTTGTGCAATTGCTTTTGAAAATTTGTTATTATTTTCTACAAGACTGAGTTGCTTTTCTATAGATTGACGTAATTTTACATCATCTAGATATTTCAATATGAAGATGGATTTTACAATCTTACCAAATTCTTTAAGTGCTTGATATAGCCTATGTTGCGTTGAATAAGAGTTGAGTCTTGATAATAGTTGAGATGCAGTGCTTCGTTTAAGTTTAATTGTAGCCATGAATCTGGAGCAACCAAGTTGAGGAGAAAATAGGAGCCCCCCACTTTATTTTCAAGCCATTTGCAATACCAAATCCAAGCCATTACCATTGCCATAGCAAAAAGTAATGCAAGGGTAATTTTTGATTTTTTTTGATTTTTAAGATAAAGCATTACCTCCACACAAGCCATCGCAATTACAAATACCAACGACGTTATTTTTATTAAACAGGCTAAAGTGATAAACAACGTAAACCATAGGATTTTAAATTTAGTAAAATGGTTGATATGAAAGTACCAATGCCTTAGGGCTAAAAGCATAAAAGCAAGTGACGCTGTATCGGGCAAAAAATTTGGGGTATAAAAAGCAAGAATGGCGCCAAAATACCATGTAAAGGTTACCAAAAGTGCCGATAACCAATTAGCTAACCAAAGGCAAAGAATGTCGAAAATTGCCCATAACCCTATTCCCATTAGGCACCACATCAATAACCGATACCAATAAGGATTGGGCCCAAAAAAGCTGTAAATAATGGCCACGCAATAATTAATGATCGGAAATTCACATGGTGTAATACCATCTTTTGTGGCTGTTTCCATAACACGTGGCTCAAAAAAGTTCATATTTACCTTTGCATAATTCAAGGCTATTGACGCTCTATCTACCTGAGCGCCTTGATGAATAGATAGCGGAGGCAACGAACTGATTTTTGGAAATTCGAAAATTAAAGCTGTAAAAAGCCAAAGCCATAAAAATAGAAAATGCCTATTGGTTAAAGCTTTTATTATTTTAAGTTTATATAGCACGTTGCTTTATGGGCTTATTTTAGTGTACACTAATTATTTAATAGGTCTTGAGGGTAAGTATAATAAATCTTCCATATGTGATTTGATGGATTTAGGGATTTGGTTTTTATGTATAAAAATAGAAAGCGTTTTTAGTTTAACGTAGTTTTCAGACATATAAACATAGCCGTTAATACCAGCTTTATCGCCCCACGAGTTTTTAGTAATGAAATAGCGTGTTCCTTTTTGATCGGTAGCCATACCTGTTATATGCATAAGATGATCGTCGGTGGTTTCATGGCTATCAAAGGTTGATTGTCGCAGTTCTTGGGTAGGGATTATTTCTATAGAATTGGTATCGTTAATGATTTGGTTTAATAAAGTAGCAGCACCCCCTTTTCGAGCAAATCCAGGTTCACTTACATCGCCATCCCATTCAATGGTATATCCATTATTTAATGAAAATACAATGGCTTCGATGAGTTGCTCCATTGGCACATTTAAGTATTGCCCATGCGAATAATTATCTGGAATTTCCAAATCAAAAAATGAATAGTAAGGATGATGTGTATAGCTTGTAAGTCCGATATAATCATCTGCATATACACCAAGCGAAGCACCATAAGTAGAGGCATTATAGATGGCATTTTCGTATTGAAAAACAGGAGGACATGCGCCTAAAAAGGAATCCAAAATTTGATCGAAACGAATGCTCCAATCTTTAGGAATAATAGGTTTGCTTACAATAGAATCTAAATAATTTTTTAATGATTTTTCTAACTCAACATGGTTGTGGGATGTGCCATTCATTTTGCCGCTGTAAATTTCTTCAGGCATCATGCCATATTTTTTTAAAACATAAAAAAAATCATGTGAAAGAGCCCCTTGACTAAAACTAGCATGCCCATGATAGCGAAGGTAAAGCAAGGCTTTTTCCATATAAATCTTTCGTACCACAAACATTTCAGATAGGTCCTTTTTTTTGCCTGTTTTACGCAGTATTTCAGATTCGATAAATGATGTGGTGCTAAAGCTCCAACATGTACCAGTATTGCCTTGGCTTTTAACATCTGTAGCTTCCAAGTTTTTTACAATCGTAAATTTTAATGGACTTTCGGTTTGTGCTATTCCAAGCTTTACTATACTAAGGAGAAAAAATAAGGGAAGTATACGTTTCATATGTATTTTATTTAATAGTGGATTACTGTTTTTTTAGGCTTCTACAACCTTAACTCTTGCGAGTGCATTTACAAAATAATACCTTTTATTGGTCAAATTTAGACACCTAAACCGTTTTCGTTCCAAGGGGCCTTTTCTAAAAAATTTATTACCACCCAGCACAAAGTCAATGTTTTCGGGCAATTCTTCTAAATGCAAAAGTCCGTCATCGGGCTGATGATCTTGCAAAGCCTTAAGCAAATCAATATCTGCACAACTCGATGCTGCAGGGTTTTTCATATATTTATTTAAAGCAACCAGCACATTTTCCGGAAAAACGTTTTGATTCATAAATGGATTCATGAGTTGCTTAAAGTGCTCTTTCCATTCTTTTCCATGTGGCAACACCCTATTTTTATGTTGGTTCCAGCAGGTTAAATGGGCCACTTCGTGAACAAAAGTGATTAAGAATGAAAATTTATTGAGACTTTTATTGACCGTAATTCTGTGCCCTAAATCTTTAAAAGGCGCGCGGTAGTCGCCTAATTTTGTCGCTCGGTGTTTGGTGAGTTTTAAATGAACATGATATGAAATAATCATTTCGGCCACCTGCATTTCTGTGCCTGGGGGCAAAAAAGGAAGCAGGTTAGTGGCTAATGAATTGAGTTTTGGATGCACGTGTTTGAGTGAAAGTGTTTACTCAATATTGGCTTCTTTTTTCAAAACGGTTTGAAGTACTGTTTTACCAACGGCCATAAGCGTTTGGCGGTCAATAATACTCATATTATCATCGTGAGTGTGCCAATAGGCGCCAAACCCTGATTTAGTATTCGAATTGTAATCTATAATATCAATAGTGGGTACGCCGCCATAAAAACTCAAATAAACATGATCATCGGTAATTCCTGCTTTATTATAATCAATAAAATAGCTACCATAGCCCATTGTTACAGCCGTGCGCCAAACCATTCCCAAAAAATTATTATCAAATCGTGCTGACATTTCTTCACGTGCAAATGTTGAATTTTTAGCGCCAACCATATCCAATAATATTCCATTGGTAGCCCTATAATCGGCTACATGTTTATGTTTGGTCCAATATTGCGAACCAAGACACCAAGTATCTTGGTCTTCGCTGCTATTTGTTCCTCCATCTTCTACATCAAAAAACATAATATCGATGCCTAATTCAGGTTTTATCAAATGCAATTGCCGTGCAATCTCAAGCAATACACCTACGCCGCTTCCTCCATCATTGGCTCCATCCGAAGGAGTTGTCTTATTTTTTGTGTCTTGATCGGCTTGAGGCCGTGTATCCCAATGAGCGCATAAGAGTATTCGATTTGGATTTTTAGGGTTAAATGCGCCAATTATATTTTTAGCTTTCCATATTTCACCTCCTTTGCTTTTGGCATCAAAGTTTTGGATATAAACCGTATCAGCCCATTGCCCAAGCTTTTCTTGCATCCAATTGCCACACTTGCGGTGCGCTTCTGTATTAGGTACCCTCGGGCCAAAACTAACTTGTTTGGCTACATAATCATAGGCGCTATCCGAATTAAAATTATTTTGAAGTAAGGCCTTAACAGGATTGAGAGAGTCGACTAAAGTATCGTTAGTTTCGTCAGTAGTAGGCCCCTTGCAGCTGCAAAAAAAACTAATAGTTGCAGTAAAAAGTATCAGGTTTAATACGTTCTTCATTTTTTTTTAACTTTGTTTAATACTATATGTTGTGCAATCTTTTCCGTCTTTGAGTTCAAATCCTGCTTCCAATAATTGTTTGCGTATGGCATCTGATTTATTAAAATCTTTTGCATCCTTAGCTTCATTGCGCAAGCTAATTAAAAGCTTCATTAAGGAGTCAATTAAATTTTGAGTCCCATCCTTTTGTTCATTTTCAAGTCCTAATACATCAATAACAATTAATTGAAAAATTGTTTTTAACGCTTCAAGATCATCCTTATTAATTGACGCTGAGCCGTCGTTAATTTTATTAATCCATCCCACTGCTTCAAATAAATGAGCTAGGGCTATAGGCGTATTAATATCTTCATTTAGGGCCGCATCTATATTTTCTTTCAATACCGTAATATTAAAATCAGAATGGTTACTCGGCGTTAATTGACTAAGTATATTCAGTGCATTCATCAATCGTTTTAGTCCTTTTTCTGCGGCTTTTAACGCATCGTTACTAAAATCGAGAGGGCTTCGGTAATGGGCTTGAAGGATAAAAAATCGTAATGTCATTGGACTATAGGCCTGTTCCAATAATTCATGTTTGCCTTCGAATAATTCTGAAAGCATAACACCATTATTTAATGACTTAGCCATCTTTTGTCCATTAATGGTAACCATATTGTGGTGTATCCAATATTTGGCCGGATTAACGGTATTGCATGCCGTACTCTGAGCTATCTCACTTTCGTGATGCGGAAATAACAAATCCATTCCACCTCCATGAATGTCAAATGATTTCCCTAAATATTTAGCACTCATTGCGCTGCATTCAATATGCCAACCAGGGAATCCATTGCTCCATGGCGAAGGCCATTGCATAATATGGCTATCGGTAGCCTTTTTCCACAATGCAAAATCATTAGGATTTATTTTTTCTGATTGCCCCTCCAATTCACGTCTTGCCTCACCTGCACCAGCTATCAAATCGTCGAGTATTCGCCCTGATAATTTACCGTAATCATGGGTTTCGGCATATTTAAGAACGTCAAAATAAACAGAGCCATTCGATTCATAAGCAAAACCATTATTAATAATTTGAGTAATCATTTCAATCTGCTCGATGATATGCCCTGATGCCCGTGGTTCAATAGATGGTCTTTTTACATTAAGCTTATCAAGATTAAGATGGTAGGCGTCGGTATAATATTGTGCAATTTCCATTGGCTCCAACATTTCCATTTTGGCACGTTTTGCTATTTTATCTTCGCCATCATCGGCATCGTTCACCAAATGACCTACATCTGTAATGTTGCGTACAAACCTTACTTTGTAATTTAAATGAAGTAAATAGCGATGTATGACATCAAAAACAATAGGACCTCTAGCATGACCTAAATGTGGATATCCATAAACAGTGGGGCCACATAAGTATAAACCAACAAATGGAGAATTTATAGGTGTGAAATTTTCGATTTTACCCGATAGGGTATTATAAACACGTAACACAGAAGACATGGCCTACAAAAATAACCCAATTTAAGTTGGGTTATCTATACATTACAAGATTTGATATCCCGTTTGTTTGGATGGCCTTTTTCTTTACCTAAATCCGAATTTACAATAAGGCTTAATCGAATTAAATTAAGGCTTTAGATACTAAATATTCGGCAATTTGTATGGCATTTGTAGCTGCACCTTTTCGCAAATTATCCGAAACAATCCACATGTTTAAGGTTTTAGCTTGCGATTCGTCCCGTCTGATTCTACCAACAAATACTGCATCTTTGCCTTCGGCAGTCATTGGCATAGGGTATATTTGATTTTCTAAATCATCTTGAACACTAATGCCTGGAAAGTTTTGGAGTAGGCTTACAACTTGATCACGATCAAATTCATTTTCAAATTCAATATTTACCGATTCTGAATGCCCGCCCATAACTGGGATTCTAACTGTTGTTGATGTAAGTTTTATCGTGTCGTCTCCCATTATTTTTTTGGTCTCGTTCACCATTTTCATTTCTTCTTTGGTGTATCCATTATCCATAAAAATATCTATTTGGGGTATGGCATTAAGGTCTATTTTGTATTTATAAGCCATTTGGCCTTCAATGCCTTGGCGCTCGTTCATCAACTGGTTAACGGCACTTATTCCTGTTCCTGTAACTGATTGATACGTAGAAACCACAACGCGTTTTATTTTTAAAACATCGTGTAATGGTTTTAATGCAACAACAAGTTGTATTGTACTGCAATTTGGGTTTGCTATTATTTTATCGTCTTTGCCTAAAATATCAGCATTAACTTCCGGAACAACCAATTTTTTGGTTGGGTCCATTCGCCAGGCCGATGAATTATCAATAACGGTTGTACCCGCTTGTGCAAACAATGGAGCAAATTGTAAGGATACATTTCCTCCCGCCGAAAATAAGGCAATATTTGGCTTTAGCGCTATAGCTTCGGCCATGCTAACTATAGCATACTCTTTATTTTTAAATTTTATGATTTTTCCAACAGAATTTTCGCTCGCAACGGGAATTAAATTAGCAATTGGAAAATTTCTTTCTTCTAATAGTTTAAGCATGGTGCGCCCAACCAAACCGGTAGCGCCAACAACAGCAACAGTATACATGTTATTAATTGAATTGTGTTTTTAATTGAAAATCAGGTATTTCTTTACCATTAAGTGTCCCCATTAATTTTAGTTTATTTAACAAATCCGAAAATTGATCAAATCTTAAGGATTGGGGCCCATCACTTAATGCAGCTTCGGGGTTATTATGTACCTCTATCATAAGTCCATCAGCTCCTGCAGCAATTGCAGCTAGGGCCATTGAATTTACGATATCGCGGTTGCCAGTGGCTTGGCTAGGATCGGCAATAATTGGCAAATGACTTAAATGTTTTATTAATGGAATAGCAGCTATATCCATTGTGTTTCGTGTGGTATGGTCAAAAGTTCTGATTCCCCTTTCGCACAAGATAACCTGTTTGTTACCCCCCATCAAAATATATTCGGCTGCCAAAAGCCACTCTTCAAGTGTAGCATCCATCCCTCGTTTTAATAAAATAGGTTTATCAGTTTTTCCTAGTTCTTTTAAAAAGTGATAATTTTTCATATTACGAGCTCCAATTTGAAGAATATCGGTATATGGGTACACGGTATCTAATAAACTAAGATCCATAACCTCTGTTATTATGGCCATGTCATGCTTCTGCGCAACGCTTTTTAATAACTTAAGGCCATCTTCTTTTAAACCCTGAAAAGAATACGGGGATGTTCTTGGTTTATATGCCCCACCTCTCAAAATCTTGATGCCTTTTTCGGCTAAAAATGCACCAATGGTAAAAAGCTGTTCTTCTGACTCAACGGCGCAAGGACCTGCAATTATGGCTAAATCTTTACCACCAATCTTAATTCCATTAACCTCCACTATGGTATGGGGATTATCAATAGATTTTTTTGCTAGTGGATAGGAATTCTTTAAGCCCATAATCTCAGGTTAAATTTTTATTTTCGAATAGGTAACTCTGAATTTCAAGGCTTTGTAATTTGGCATGCGGGTATTGTTTAAAATAACACGCGTTGGGGTAATTGGCTTATCGCTAGGAATGGTTACAAAAAATCCCCTATTAAGATTGGTTCCGTTAATTTTAAATTGATCCAACAAATGCTGTAAGTGCCGTGTGAATCGAATAGTATATTCATTTGTTAAAGAATTATAACCTCCACCGTAAATGGAATAGGTGCCCAACTTTGGATCAACAAAATCAATAAAATCAAGTATTGGTGAATTTAATTTAGTTGTTATATCTGGTTGAAGCAAATACAGTCTAAAAGGCAAACCATATGAGGAACTTATACTTCCATTTTGCGGGGTTAATACGAAAGCGGCTTCATTTATTATAATTCGTTCATTTGGCAATGCCGAATTGCATAGATTTAGTATATAAGGAATTTCAATTTTTGTTTTACATCCGCCCATTGATTGGATATAAGTGGTATTATAATGTTTGCTCGGATTGGCAAATTGAGTTAATAAATCAGGGTTTGTGTGAGCGGTATTATACATGTTATAATTCTCACAATTATTATTAAAAACAAAACTGTGTTGCGAGGTATCGTTATAGTGTACAACAAGTTGCGAGTTTCCTGTAAAAAAATCGACCCCTGCTATAGCGCCTTGTCCGCTAGCCAATCCTGATGATTGAGGTACAAATACAATGCCTTTTACAAACGTTTTAAATGCCGATACTGAACCATATACGGATGGCGAAGCCTTTGCAAAATCTTCACCTACTTTTTTATTAAGTTTAATAAGTAATCCTGGAGCTTTTTTAACTGAAAGGCCTTTTTCTTTAATCGTTACACTATCTTTTAGATTAAATGAACCATTCCATACGCCTATTTCTTCTCCCAAAAGCGGTGAAATGTCAGAATAATATTTCAATCCACTCGAAATGGAATCCTTAAGATAATAAATAGTCATGGATTGATTGGAATTCAAGTTTCCATAGAAATAATCTTTATCCCAACGAATGTAAAGCATTGCTGAATCAACCTTGGGAGCTGTACCGAAATTTAAATCAATTTGAGTTATGGTAAGTTGTGAAGCTACACCTGCTGTACTCATTCCAAAATCAGGATCAACCATTGCCCCTAATATATTAGTACTCAGAGAATCTGTTTTTAAAGAATCTTCTCTTACAGTAAAGGCGTTTACAGTAAAGGTATCTGTTTCTGCCGAATAAAGTTCTCCTTTATCGGGCCTTAAATTTAAACCTAAATCTGAATCTGTGTTTTTGCATGAAATTATAGAAATTCCACTAAAAAATATAACAAAATAAAGTAAGCCAATTGGCCTAAATATTAACCGTTGATTAATTTTCGACTGCCAGTACTGAGTCATAAAAATTTAAATACTTAGTAGCTAATTCCTCCTCTTCATGTTGCATAACTGGCTTTCCTGTTGATTCACTTAAATGTTTTTCAACTTGCGGATGTAGGGATTCGCCGCAGCGAACAATTGCATCAGCATGCTTAATGGCACTAATATGAAGATTTGTTAATTCACCTGCACCAAAGGTTTCAAGGTCTTCATCAGAAATTGAATTCAAACTGGCTTTTCGGGTAAAATCAGATCCCAAATCACCGTGAACTTCATTGTCAAAAACAGAATATATCACTCGCGTACTTCTAAATACAGGTTCGTCTTTATATATGGTTTTTAAATAAAGCGGTATAAGGCTAGTCATCCACCCTTTACAATGAATAATATCAGGGTACCAACCTAATTTTTTAACTGTTTCGATTGCCCCTTTGCAAAAGAAAATCATACGTTCGTCATTGTCCGCAAAATATTCATCATTGTCATTCATGAATACATGCTTGCGATGAAAATAATCTTCATTGTCTAAAAAGTATACTTGCATTTTGGTCCCTGGAATAGAGGCCACTTTAATAATTAATGGATTGTCGTTGTCGTCAATCGAAATATTCATCCCCGACAACCTAACCACTTCGTGCAAACGATTCCGCCGTTCATTAATAACGCCAAATCTTGGAACCATAATTCTAACTTCGTTGTCATTTTCCTGAATGGCCTGAGGGACCATACGCGCTATGTCAGAAATATTAGAAGTATTTAAAAAAGGATTCATCTCCGAACACACAAACAGAACTTTTTTACGATTATTTTCCATATAGTATTTATAAAAATTGTTAAGGAATACAAAATTATAGCATATTTTCGGCATTATTTTTTTAAAAAGTACTTGTTTGATAACTATTTTTTTATATTATGATAGTAATAAAATCACCGATTGAATTAGATTCTTTGCTTAAATCTTCAAGAATCAATAACCATACAATAGGTTTTGTGCCAACAATGGGCGCATTGCATCATGGCCATCTTTCTCTAATAAAACAATGCAAATCCGAAAATGATATAACCGTTTGCAGCATATTTGTGAATCCAAAACAATTTAATGAAGTTGAGGATTTGAATAAATACCCTCGCCCGATAGAAAAAGATATCATCTTATTACAAGAATCGGGAACGGATATTCTTTTTTTACCAAGCATCGAAAATATTTATCCAAGCGGGTATAAACAGCCGGTTTTTGAATTAAACGAAATGGATAATTTATTGGAAGGCGCTTCAAGGCCGGGTCATTTTAGAGGAGTGGCCATGGTTATCGAAAGACTTTTTTATTATGTTAATCCTTCAAAAGCATATTTTGGTCAAAAGGACTTTCAGCAAATCTTGGTAATTCAAAAAATTCTTAAGCAGTTTAATTTCAAAGCAGAAATTATCATATGCGAAATTGTTAGAGAGCCAAATGGGTTAGCGATGAGTTCAAGGAATAGTCGGCTATCTGAAGTTCAACGCGAAAGCGCTGGTTTTATTTATGAATCTCTTTTGCAGTTAAAATTAGATGTGAAAAATTTGCCATTGCAACCGGCTATTGAAAAAGCAAAGAAATCAATGACTATTGATGAAGCTGCGCATGTTGAATATCTTGTTATCGCAGATAGCAGTTCGTTAAGTTCCATTGAACATATAGCAGATAGTAATAAGGCTATTGCTTTAGTGGTAGTCAACTATTTTGGGGTACGCTTACTTGATAATATATATTTATCCTAAAAAGCAAAGGGCAATAAAAAAGGTCAATCCATTGGATTGACCTTTTTTATTGTTAACGATATTTTTATTTTCGAACGTAGGCCTTAACCAAACAACGTCGGTTTAAAGCTTTTCCTTCTTCTGTTTCATTACTGCTAATAGGTTGAGTTTCACCAAATCCTTGTGCACTTAGTCTTGCAGCATCTACCTTTTTATCAACCAGGTACTGCATTACTGCATCTGCTCTTGATTGCGACAAGGTTAAATTATTCTCTGGCTCTCCCACATTATCGGTATGGCCTTCAACAAGCGCATTAACGGTTGGGTAAGCTAACATAAGCATTATTACAGAGTCTAGTGCAGCGTATGATTCAGGTAAAATGGTAGATTTAGCGGTTTCAAATTGTATAAGTTTTGAAAATAAATCTAATTTAGTTTTAAGTTCTTTTGGAACTTCGTTCTCTGCAGGTCCAATTCGTGGAGCGCCAGTAGCTATGCCTAAATTATAAGCAAATCCAATACGATGCGTTAAATAAGCATCCATCAAATTATTGCGTGTATGCACCCATGGATCATATGGCAATCCATCTAAATTATCATCATATGAATAATTGTATAAAACTTGAGCCATAACATCAAAAGACTCATTAAGCGCAAATTTTAAACCACCACCAACAGCCCATTGAACGGCAAATCGGCTAAAGTTTTGTTGTGGCATAGCGGGCGATGGTGAATTTCGAATTTTTGTAACATAATTTAAAAGTCCCCAGCTTGCTTGTAAATATGGTCTAAATTTTGATTGCTCACTGATAATTTTATTGTTGGCTAGTTTATATCTTACGCCAGGCATTACGGTCCAAATGTTGGCCCTGAACCCTTCTTTTTCAAACGATTCGTCCATATGACCCAAATCGCCGAAATCTACGCCTAAAATACCATCAAACGACGGCGTTAAGTAGTATCCGAATGCAGCTCCTCCTCCTTGATAGGTAGGCTTTGAGGCGAAAAAGTATCTTGTGCCTCGATCTCCTCCATACTCATTAATTCCACCATATGCTTCAATTCCCAATCGATGCGCGTAATTTTGCGCTTCAATTCTATTTGAATAAAGGATTGTTAGGATTGTAAAAATGGTTAGGTATAATTTTTTGTTCATAAAACTTTATTTGTCTATTTTGAATAGCAATAATAGTTCTAATTTTAATAAAAAGAAATTTTTATAAAAATAAATAAATATTGCTAAAATAAGATATAACATATTGAAATATAAATCTATATGACGATTGTGATTGAAGATATTCCCTATAATTTAGAAGATTTTTTATTTAAAAATTTAATTTTAACGGAGAATAATGCACCAAATTGCCTTGCATCTGAATTTTTAACAACTTGGATTTCTGGCTGCAAAGAGTTTAAAATACAAACTTCAGGGTCTACTGGGGAACCTAAATCAATAATTTTAAAGCGAAAATGGATGGAGGCAAGTGCCCTTCAGACGATTAACATTTTAGGACTTTGGAACGAAAATGTTCTATGTTGTTTGCCATGTAATAAAATAGGCGGATTAATGATGATCGTAAGATCATTGGCTGGGGGGTTTAACCTTACCATTCATGAACCCAAGGCGGATCCACTTAGTAGAATAGAGCTTGATCATACTTTTACATTTATATCATTGGTGCCAGCTCAATTAGTGAGCATTTTTGAATCGAAAGATAGTATTGAAAAATTAAATAAATTTAAAACTGTTTTATTGGGAGGGGCACCTCTATCCAATGAAACTTTAGACCAATTAAATCTAATAATTCCTGATGTATATTTAACCTATGGCATGACCGAAACCTGCAGTCATATTGCCTTACAGAAATTAAATAACGGCAGCTGGTCAAGGTTTAAGGTGAACGATTATGTTGACATAAAAACGGATGATATGGGATTGCTTTCCATCAATGGATTTCAAACTGGTAATGAATGGGTGCATACAAAGGATATTGTAAAAATTCATGATTCTAAATCATTTGAGTTTATAGGTCGAGCTGATTTTATGATAAATTCTGGTGGATATAAAATTTTCCCAGAGGTATTAGAACAAAAAATAAAAACCCTGTTTAAATTAAAAGGATGGGAAGCCAACTTGGCGATTACTGATATAGCACATGAAAAATGGGGGAGTAGTGTAGTACTCGTAATGGATAAGCATAAAACGCCTTCTGAACACCAAATTATAGACTATTTAATCGTAAAGTTGCTTAAGCATGAGTTACCAAAACAAGTTTTAATTCTAGATGTTATTCCTTATTTCGATAATGGAAAATTAAACCGATTGAGATTAAGGGAGCTGGTGTCTGCTATTAGCTGAGATATTCTCAATGGTCCAATCAATTTTATGGATAAAGTCATGTTTCCTAAAAGTACAACTTTCTAATTGACACAATTTGCATGAAAATTCGAAGCAAGCGTCGGTGTGAACAAATAGCTCTACACTTTCACCAAAATGACTTTTTATTGTAGTTTCAAGTTCGTCAATAGCCTTATGTGCTTCATGAATATTGTAATACCAAGGCACTGTTAAATGGGAATCTAAGTGCAAAACACTTCCATATTTAATGATTCTCAAATTGTGTAAATCTATCCAATCTGCTTTTCGGTGAGTATTTAAAAGCGTAACCGCTTTGCCTAAGAGTTTCAGGTCGGCCTCATCCATTATTCCAGCAATCGATTGTCGTAATATTTTAAAGGCAGCCCTGATAATAATCAGTGCAAATACCAGTGCAACTGCACTATCAATCCACATAAAACCTGTAATGCTCACTATTATTAATCCAATAATAATAGCCAGAGTGGAATACATGTCCGACAAAAGGTGTTTGCCACTTGCCATTAAAGCCAATGAATTGTTCCGTTTTCCTGTTTTACTGGCGTAAAGCCCAACTATTAAATTAAGTATAGCAGAAATAAAAATTAATACTATTCCAGAATTAAGTTTTTGCAATTCATGAGGCGAACTTATATTTAAAATAGACTTATATATTAATATTAATCCAGCCACAAAAATGAGAGTGCCTTCAATAGCGGCCGACACAAATTCTACCTTTCCATGTCCATAAGGGTGATTGCTATCTTTTGGCTGTGCCGACAAGTAAAGACTATAAAGGCCAATAAATCCTGTGATGACATTGATTGTGCTTTCAAGAGCGTCGGTAAGTATAGAAACGGAATTGGTGATATACCAAGCCCAAAGCTTAATTATAAATAAAATTACAGCAACGCAGGTTACTAATTGTTGAACCTTTATATTTTGCCTTGAAGCATGCATCTACCGAACAAAGGTCAGATAAAATATGTTATTTTAGTAACAATAATTGGCTTTCTTATTCCTTGCTAATTTTAAAATAACTAAATGAACTATTATATATATGTGCTCTTAAAATGTATATACCTTTTGGCACAGAGGATAAATCTATTTTAGTTTCAGTGCCAGATAATATCACTTTCCCAAGAGCGTCAATTAAGGTGTAGCTAAAAATATCGGACGACAAGTATACTGTGTTATGTGCCGGATTAGGGTAAACATAGGAATTTTGACTTTCATCCGTTTTAATAAATCCTGGATGAACTGGATTTACAGCATTTGAATTTACAACGGTTTTACACCTGTTAACTGCTTTTAAGGTTGCATTATACGGTTTGCCCATCGGATATATATGAACAGGGTTTATTAGGCTGCTGCTATCACCATCACCAAAATACCATTTAAAAGATTCAGCATAAAGGCTTGTATTGGTAAAACTTACAGTTCTGCCATTTACCGCAGATGTAAATATACTAATAGGATTATTTAATACTATCACCTTGGCAATTAGAGTGTCGCTGCTCCCGCATAAATTTACAGCTTTTACCCAAAATGTAAACGGACCACCTGTAGAGTTCCAATTGATAGTTTTTTTATTCTTTGTGTTGCTAATAGAAGTTGCCTGAGATGGGAGTTGCCATGTAAGTGTATTGGGATCACTAAAACTATCAACCGCTAGTGTTGTTAAACCTAAGCATGCGGTATCCTCAAATACTAAATTTGTAGGGGTTTTAGGTTTTAATGGCAATATGGTGATATAGGCTATCTTAATACTAGAGTCGGTTCCAAAATCATTGGTTGCAAATAGTTTTATGGTTTTAGCCCCCTCACTGTCATATTTTATTGTATGAGGACCTTTACCCGAAGCTGTAGTTGGTGTTGCATTACTTCCAAAATGCCATAGATATGTTTTTACAACCCCAATTGTAGTATCGCTAATGAGAATATTCGATTTTGGGCAAGCAACAATTTTGTCGGTCTTAAAACCAGACAAAGCCTTTGTATATCCACATGCCGATTGTGCCAAAGCTTTCATTGCGCTTCCAGAACAAACATTCATTTTAATGCTTTTATCCTTTACGTAATTGCCACCATTTAAATCATTGGTACTTAACGATGATTTTTTTTGTCCATTACTAATTGAATAATGCATCATTTCGGAACCGGCAATCACATGTCCCAATTGATGGCCATGTCCTAGTTCATGAGAAAGTACCGACTGAAAATCATATTGCGACCCTCCAACTGTTCCCGTTCCGAAGTACCAATTGCGCGAGCTGTCGGCTTCAATATCCATTTCATTTACATACCATTCCATATCTGTTCCATTTATATAACACCCTTGCCAATAACTGTAACACACAGCCAATCGGCTATCTGCAAATTTTGTAAGGCGAACGATATTCACTTGATCTCCATCGATATCTTTTATAGTAGTATCTCTTCCAATATCCCAATTTACTAATGTACCGCAACGCCACGTTTCCATTGAGCGCAAAAACGAGTTCACCATTGGGGTATTTGCTTTGAAACGTGTATTGAACTGAAAGGTATACCCGCCTTTGTTATTGTCATTTCTAAGGTCGGTTTTATAGTATTGTTCAGCATTTCCGCTCGGTTGAAAAGAGGCATTTAAATGCGAAAAATTTATCTTAAATCCTGTAAAACTAATGGATGAACCACTGTCGTTTGTGGCTACTTTAATGGTTCCTGTTCCTGCTCTACTTGGTATTCGCACTTTTATTTGTGTATCGTTCCAAACGGTATAATCAGCAGCATAAGGTGTTTTCATTCGCCTTCCATCGCCATAATTAGCATCTATAAATTCAACTCTGCCCTTGCCTCTGGTCTTTCCAAAATAGATACCATTGATAGTGATAATATCATCGATACCCGCATTGCCACTATTAACGCCATTGAAATTTGTAATTACTGGAGTGGCTGTAGGTCGGTATTTTAATCGTTCAGGGTTATAGCCAAACGATTTTCCAAGGCTAAATTTTTGTTTGGTATAAAGTTGAAGTCTTTCATACAAGATGGTTGAAATGCCCGAAAAAACCTCTGAACCATCAAAGGCTTTATTGTCATCTAAATCATAACTTACAAAGGATTGAACGCTTGCGCTGCCTTGATATTTTGGTTTTCCATTGGATGTTACAAAATCGGGAGTTTTAACCACATTCGTAGTTAATAAAAATACTCCTACGTCGTTAGTTTGTAATTCTAATTCTGGGTCGGCATGATGTTTTTCTAATCCTATTTGACCTCCGAAAGTTATTACTTCTATTAGGTATGGCGCGCTTACATTGCCTTTAAAAATCTTATATACTTCAATAACTGAAGAAGTGTAAATTGCATTTCTTCCAACTTCTCTGAATGGGTACTGTTCAATTACTTTTCCTTCAACAATTAGGGCAGAAACATCCACTCTTTTTTGCAAACTCCATGATTCTATAGCGCATTGGCTTATACCAAATTTTGAGATTAAACATAAAGAGATAAAAGTCATAAATTTATAAGTCATAGTATGGTTTAAAAAAAATCAAATTACGGAGTTAAAACAGTAATAAACAATACGCAAAAGAGTGAGCCCTCTAATTAAAGCTAACTTGGCTTGGACACTTAAAGATATAGTTTACCTTTGTGGCCTTCAATGAAACAACCTTTTCATCCTGTTATAGGAATTATTGGCGGAGGGCAACTTGGGAAAATGCTTATTGAAAGTGCCATGTCATGGAACGTTCAATACAATGTAATAGATCCCGACCCTAATGCATCGTGTAAGGCCTATGCGAAAACATTTATAAACTCCGATTTAAAGGATAAAGAGGCTATATTTAAACTTGCTCAAATAAGTGATATACTCACTTATGAAATAGAGCATGTGAACACCGAAGCTCTACTAGAATTAGAAAAGCAAGGCAAAATTATTATTCCATCTCCCAAAATTTTAAGCATCATTCAGGATAAAGGACTGCAAAAACAATTCTATATTGATAATGGATTACCAACAGCTAACTTTCAATTGGTTCAAAAAAATAAAGATTGGAAAGAGGCTTTATCTCATATTAATGGCGAAAAAGTTGTGGCTAAACTTTGCAAAGGTGGATACGATGGCAAAGGCGTTGCTATTGTAAACCGATCAGAAATATTGAGTGGAAATTTCCCATTCGATGAGCCTTCTATTATTGAAGAATTCGTTAGCGAATGCCGTGAAATAGCGGTTTTAGTGGGTAGCAATGGCATCGAAACCATTACTTGGCCATGTGTCGAAATGCATTTTGACCCTACACTCAATTTGGTTGACATGCTATTTTCGCCAGCAAATTTAGATCAAGAAACCGAAAACAAAGCGTGCAATATTGCAATAGCAGCAATTAAAGCATTAAACGGAAAAGGGATATTTGCCGTTGAATTATTTATAACACCTAGTGGCGATATTTTAATTAATGAGATTGCACCACGGCCCCATAATTCAGGGCATCATACAATTGAGGCCTGTGTAACGTCGCAATACGAACAACTTAATCGGATTTTATTAAATTTGCCTTTGGGTAATACCGATTTAGTAAAGCCTGCCGTAATGATAAATTTAATTGGTCCTGAAATGGTTTCGGGTAATTATAAGCTTACGGGATTGGAGACGGCAATGGATATACCTGGATTTTATTTGCATTTATATAAAAAGGAGGAAACGCGTCCAGGACGAAAAATGGGACATTATACGGTAATGGGCGATTCGATAGAAACGGCTAGAACGAACGCACTAAAAATTAAAAATGTATTAAAAATATCTGCACTATGAAGCAAATAGCAATAATAATGGGTAGCGACAGCGATCTATCAGTAATGAAGGAAGCTGCATTAGTTTTGGAAAACTTTGGTATTGGTTACGATCTAACGGTTGTTTCGGCCCATCGAACCCCAAAACGGATGTATGATTATGCAAGCAATGCCCATTCAAAAGGAATAAAGGTAATTATAGCGGGCGCTGGAGGTGCGGCGCACTTGCCTGGCATGGTTGCTTCATTAACCCATCTCCCTGTAATTGGGGTTCCTGTAAAATCGAGTAACTTAAATGGTGAAGACTCATTGCTTTCGATTGTTCAAATGCCGCCCGGAGTGCCTGTAGCAACAGTGGCCATCAATGGAGCCAAAAATGCCGGTTTATTAGCCGTTCAAATTTTAGCGACTTCCAATCCTGAATTAACTACTAAAATGATAGCCTATAAAAAGATAATGATGGATGAGGTGGAAGGCAAAGCATCTCGTTTGGAGAAAGAAGGGTTTGCCGAATATTTAAAGCAATTATAATCTTCCACTTTCAAAAGATAAGTAGTTCTGATGTTTAAGAAATCTTGTTGCTAAATTAATGCTAATCATAGGCGAATCACTTGTTTCGGAAGATATCTTAGAAAAGAAATTCGTTTGTCATTTAGAAAAATGTAAAGGAGCTTGTTGTATTTCGGGCGATAGAGGAGCTCCGCTACTTGAAAATGAACAAGACATAATCAATAAAGATTTAGAACGCATAATTCCATTTATGGATGCGGACGGCCTTGCCCATTTAAAGAAATTTAATTTTAGCGAAATTGACCCTTCTGATGGCGAATTGGTAACTACATGCCGCGAGGATGGAGCTTGTGTATTTGTTGTGTATGACGATGGCAAAACACAATGCGCTATAGAATTGGCAAATGCGGCCGGAAAAATTGATTTTAAAAAACCAATTTCATGCCACTTGTATCCTATTCGCGCTGCAAAATATGGCGATTACACCGTTTTGAATTATCATAAATGGGACATTTGCAGCCCAGCATGCAATTTTGGTGAATCGCTAAATGAACCCATGTATCGATTTTTAAAAGAACCGTTAATCCTTAAAATGGGGCCCGATTGGTATGAGGAATTAGAAGCTGTGGCCAAGGATTGGTCTGAAAAATCAGATTAAGCATCCCATAGAAAGTGCAAATCAATTTGTGGCGAGAAATTAGTAGGAAAGGTAATTATTACAACACTCCGGTCATAAGGAATAGCATAGTATTATCGGTGCCAACAAGAGCCGTGCGGCTTTCGGAGCCAATTAAGCAAAGGTAATTGGAACTATTAATTTTCTAAAACTACTAACCAGCATTAGGCAAGCGTACTGATAGCGGCAGGTAGATTAATTGTAATAATCCCAAAAAATATCAACAGACTTAATCTCGACGTATAAGTCCCTTGAATGGCCTCCAGCCATCCCCTTCAATATTGTTAGGATCCAAAATATATACCAGTGAAACAGACCAATTATAGGGTTGTATCAGGCTTTTAATAGGTTGATTATTCATGTCGGTAAAAATTACTTTACTTCCATCATTTATATAAGCCTCACGGTCGCTAGAAAATAGAGGATAAAATAAATTGCCACTGCCTAAATGATTACTATATCCTAAAACCTTTACTGCAGTCATTTCTTTAGATACAACATGACGTGTTAGCGAAATGCTCCAGGTAGATTTAAGTCTTATGTCAAGCCCGAATGTATAGCTATCAAAATCGTTTATAGCCCTAATCTTAAGTTCGCTATAGGCACTGCTGCCGATGATTAATTTATTATTATTCTGTTCCATCCATCCTAAGTTAAAAGATTTTCGAAAGAAGGTATAGCCAATGGTTGGCGCAAGCAGTATTTTTCTTTTTTTAAACGCGATAAGACCATACACTTGAAAGTTTAAATGATTGGTTCGTTTTTTAAACGGAACAAAACCATAGTCTATATTTAATCCGTAATACCTCTTGTTTGTTCCTAATCCCAAGACAAGGGTGGTCATATTTTGCCTGGAGTTAAGCTTTCCATGGTAATCGAACGTATCTCGCAAAGAACCACTTTCATGTATATATCGAATATGTCTTGGTTCATTTATAGGTTTGTTAAATCTGTTGGAAAGGCCAATATGAATACCTCCGCGACTGTAATCGTCTTCATCCTTAACATCAAGTGAATACTGAGCATCAGCAAACAGATGAATGCATCCAATAAAAAAGAAAAGGGATATTACTTTCTTAATTGAAGCTATTTTGTCTCTTTGTTCTTTGATACCCATGGTGCAGTCAAATTTATGTGTAGTTCTTAATATGTTTCAATATTAATTTTGAGTGAAGTTAAAAAAAATGCCTCAATATTGGTGAGTTTTGGATTAATTACCGCTATCTATTACTATCTAACGTTAGGTTGCTTCTTATTCTAATTTATAAATAGAATTGTGCGATTTAGTTTTAGTAATAAACGTGTAACCTAATTTTGCTAAATCAATTCCTTCATCTGACTCAATAAAAATCATTTTAGGAAATAAGTTCCGTGGCGCGTTTTCAAAAAATGGATTTAATGCAATAGGCTCTGCACGTTCAATATCAATTTTTAATAAATCTATTTGCTTTATGTTTTGTTCATTTAGCACATCAAGCAATGGCCTACACTTAATTATTATATTACCCTCACCGTAATTTTCAACAATACTTGAGCTACCTAAATTTTTAGTGGATAGCGCCAGGCTTATTGTACTTTCTTTGTCTGCAATCCCTATTGGATATAGTTCAATCAAGGGGCCCAAACCATTTATTTCAATGTTAAACTCAAACCGTTCAATCATAGTCGGGTTTGGCTCAAATGACAGAATTTTACCATTTTGGTTAATATACTTTGCCGCCGTAAGACTGTAAAGTCCCATATTTCCTCCAATATCAATGAAAGTACTATCAGCCTTTAAATAGGTTGACATCAATTTGAATTCATCGTATTCGAAGAATTTGGGCATAAATAATAAAAAGCGATCTCCTAAATTATCTAATGGGTATAATCTTAACTTAAATCCAAACTGATTCGCATCTACAATTTCAATTCGGTTTTGTAACGTTAATTTTCGTAAGACAAGTGATATTTTAAAACCAAAAACATTTCGAGGAAGTTTTTGAGCCAGGGTAATTAATATTTTCTTAATCCCTTTAAACGCATAATAACCATATGGATTAGCACAATCTGATTTTGTAGTTATTTTCTTTTTCATTTGCTCTTCTGATTCTATATTTTTTAATATTTATTTCTAAAAGTGGTGTATTAATTAGTGTTTATAGACTATCAATTTTACGTCAATATACCCTAACGGCCTTTGATTGGCGCTTGTGCGGCATCGGAGCCAACGGACGTTCATCGATGACAAAATTAAGTTGGGCGATGGAATTTTCCTAACCAAAAAACCAGCATAACGCCCTACCTCTTGTTAGCTATTAGCCCTTTGTTGTTCAAGGTAGTTTGTCCGATTGGTACGATTTGTTATTTGAGGTGCTATCAAATATGTTAATAGAGGCGAGTATGTAAATGAGCTATCAAAAATTTCGATTCTTAAATAGGACACCCTTATTCAAAAACGAAAAAGAATCCAGGTAAGCAACTCTAAATTCTTTTAGCAATGATGAACTAAATTTTAAATAAAATTGCTTTGCAAACGCATCGATGCTAACAGAGAAACAACTCACAAAAGTTTAAATATAACTTTATTTTTGCACGGCATGAAAGGCATTCAAACAATTTCGATTTCGTTTTTAATACTCATTGCTTTATCCTTTATAGTGAATGGTTGTAGGTCGAAAAAAGTGGAACCCTCTAAGGTGAGTTATACAACCGATTCGGCAGCTAATTATCCAGTGTGGATTGCAATGATGGAAAACCCTAATGTAAATTATTACGAGGCCGTGGCGGCATTCGAAAAATATTGGGAATTTAGAGAGAAACCAACTGAAGACGATGGAGAAGCAAGGGATATTTTTGGCAAAGAAAAATCGGAAGAGGAAAAAAATAAAGCAGCGAACCGTTCAGTAGAATATGTTTATGAATACAAGCAATTTTTGAATTGGCAACAGCGAAATAAAAATTTAGTTAAGCCCGATGGAACGATCATGAAACCCGAGGAAGTTATTGAACAATGGAAAAAATTGACTACCGATTCTTTAAACAAATGAAAAACACAGTTTTTATATTAAGTATTTTTTTAGCGTCGCTATCCTATTCACAAACAGCCAGTTTTACACAGGTTGGTCCAGTGAAATTTCCGGATAATCCAAGTGTGCAAACTACCGGTATGGGCCGCGTTTCACAATTAGTTTATCATCCAAAGGATAGCATGATTATGTTTGCAGTAAGTGCTTCGGGGGGTGTTTTTAAATCGAGCAATGAGGGGGCAACTTGGAAACCTATAAGCGACTTACTTCCACAAACCTCGTGTGCTACATTAGCGATTAATCCTTTGAATCCAAAGGTTATGTATTTGGGTACGGGTGATGCAAACTATAATGGAGGAGGATTGGGTGTATGGAAAACGACAAACGGGGGAAATACTTGGTTTCAGTCAACCCTTGGTCTAGGCAATAAGCTTATTTCATATATTCTGATTACCCCAAATGATACGGCTACTTTAATTGCAGCGTGTTCGGATGGCATTTATAAAAGTACAAGTGCAGGAGGATCATGGTCGAAAAAAACGACTGTTAATGCCAGTTATCGTGATTTATTGTATCGCCCTGCTAGCAACAAAATTTTATATGCCGCAACCAATACATTTTTTTATCGATCATATGACAATGGAAATACTTGGACCCAATCAACCCTTAATAGTGGTATAACGTGTGCAGGAATAAAAATAGCTGTTTGCCCAAAAGACACTTCAAAACTGTATTGTGTAGTTTGGAAAAGTGGAGCTACAAGCCCTTTTGGCGGCATTTATAAATCAACCAACAATGGCACAACCTTTACAATGCAGGCCGATACCCCAAATATATTAGGGTATTCTGCTACCGGCAAAAGTACCGATGGCCAGGGGGCATATAATCTGGCTATAGCATGCGATCCAAACAATTCGAACACCTTGTATATAGCGGCTATCAATGTTTGGAAATCGACAAATCAAGGTGCTGTTTTTACTTTAAAATCGCATTGGGCTTATGGGGTTCATGCCGATAAACACGGCATTCTTTTTTCGCCTTATAATGCCAATAAACTCTTTATCTACCACGATGGCGGATTAGATAGAAGCACAGATGGAGGAACAACCTGGACAACTTTAGAAGATGGACTTAGTGCTTCGGAGTTTTATAAAATGGGCAATAGCGGCTTGCATAATGATTATATTATAGGTGGGCTACAAGACAATGGGATGGATGTGGCCACCAATAAGAAATTCTCAACAGTTAGAGGTGGCGATTGGGGAGGTGATTTTGCTTTTGATGCATTCGATAGTAAATTACTTTATGAAAATGGTGGCATAAAACGCAATATAATCACACATGCCACGGGGAACATTAGAGGTAAAAATGGAATTTACACGGTACATCCAAACGATAGCAATGTGATGTTTGAGGCAACAAGCAATATTTTTAGAACCAAAAATTTACGTGCCATACCTGATTCGAATGTGGCTTGGTCGCAAATTTCAAATTTTACCGGAAACACCAACCCAATAGGAATAGCGTATAGTAAATCCTCTAATGGAACTTTTTATAGCGCATTTACACCGCAGGGCTTGTATAAAACCATAAATGGCAATAATAATTCGCCCACATTTAGCAAAATAACTAACTTTCCATTTAAAAGTGGAGAAGAAATTAAACAATTGGAAGCCTGCGACTACGACTCAAATTGCCTTTATGTTGTAACAAATCAATCGCGGATCTATAAAACGAAGGACAAAGGGGGATCGTGGACCATTTTAAATAAAAATTTACCTGCCAATACGATAATTAAATTTTTATTAGACCAAAAAAGTAACGATTCCAGCATGTATGTATGTACGGCTTTTGGTATTTATTATAGAAACAAAACGATGGCTAACTGGATTGCTTTTTCACAAGGTATGCCTACTGTTGCTCAAATATCGGATATGGAAATAATGAGTGACGGTACCGATAAAAGCCGTCTTCATATTTCAACGTATGGACGAGGAATATGGCAATCCGATTTATATAAAAGTGTAGCTGTAACTCCAATAGCCGATTTTATCATCCAACCCACTTCATCGCAATTATGTGCCAATAGCATTATACTTGTCAATAATTCAACCCATTCGCCTACCTCTATTAAATGGCAGGTCTGGCCTTCAAAAGGGTGGAACTACATTAATGGTACCGACTCTTTATCGTCGCGTGCCGAAATACAATTTAACACCGCTGGTTCATATTTCATTTCGTTGATTGCTAAAAATGAGAAAGGGAGCCATGTAAAAACAGTAAATTATAATTATTCAAATACAACTTTAGCCGCTAGCTGTGCTACAACAACCAATATCTTAGGGGGGTTTGATATTGGAATTTATCGATTCGAATTTAACACTATTGATAAAGCATCGGGAGCTGGGAATATGAGTTATGAAGAATTTTCATGTAAAAGTAATACCATTGTTAAGGCAGGGGCAACCTATACTGCATGGGTTACAAACGGATCTACAAATAATGAAAATGCCAAAATTTATATTGACTATAATAACAATGGATCGTTTGCCGATGCCAATGAGTTAGTAGGAACAATTAGGAGTGGTAAAGGCCGTCGGTCGTGTGCAATTACACTTTTATCAAACCCGCCCGTACTTAATAAATTTATTAGAATGAGGGCAGTAAGCGATTTTTATGCGGTGAACGATCCTTGTGGAGCGCTAGGATATGGACAAAGCGAAGATTATTCAATTTGGATTGATAAAGGGAAACCTATGGTAAACATTATTATCCCAAAACCTTTGGTAAGCAATCGCTTTACAGCTGTTTTAAAACTTTCGGAAGGCGTAACTGGGTTTGATGAAAACGATATTAAAGTAACGAATGCTGCCTTGAGTAGTTTCAAACAAAGCGATGCCTTAACGTATTCTGTATTAGTTACGCCTAAAAATAATGGATCAGTATTGCTCGATATAAATGCAAATGGTTTTAGTGATTTAGTAGGGAATTTAAATCTAGCTGCTTCCGATTCTACTAAATTTTTCTTAGGCATTAAATCATTCACATTTTCTGGCTTAAGTGTAAAAGACAGTATTATTCAAACCTCAAATGGTGGAAATATTTTTTGTTATGTGCCCTTTGGCACCAATTTAGATTCGCTCATAGCATCGTTTACTTTAAGCGATACGTCCTTTGCTTTTTTAGGAAATGCACTTCAAGTATCATCAAAGTCAAAGGTCAAATACAACACCTTGGTTTATTTTAACATAATTTCAAAAGATAGTTCATTGGCCAAAACCTATGCCATAAATGTAATTGTCAATAAAAATACAGAATGTACATTAATAGATTATGCATTTGTTAATCCTTCGGTAAGTGGAACAATTGCCCAAAATAGCAGTGGGGGTAATGTTTCTATTATGGTTCCGTTTGGCACAGATATAACCACTCTTGTTGCGGTATTCACACTTAGCGATAGTGCAAAGGGCTTCATAAACTCTGTGAAACAGATAAGCAACACCACCATAAACAACTTCTCATCCCAACTTATCTATACAATACGATCACAGGACTCTCAGTTTGTTAAAACCTATTTTGTTAATGTTAGTTTTGGCAAAAGCAAATCATGCGAATTATTGACTTATGCTATTAAAACACCTTCTGCCACTGGTGTGATAATAACCTCTGGAAATAATGGTACGGTAAACGTTAAGGTTCCTTTTGGAACAGATCTTTCAAAATTAACAGCCTTATTTACAGCAAGCACAAATGCAAAGGTTAGCGTAGGAACTATAGCTCAATTAAGCGGAGTTACGATAAATAATTTCACAAATTCGCTTGTATTTAAGGTGGTCGCAGACGATACCAACTTTTATAAGGTGTATACGATCACAGTTATTTTAGAGCCTAATTCGGCTGCAATGTTATTGGCCTATCAAATATTAAATCCAAGTGAGGTGGGCACAATATCTCCAACTGCATTTGGTGGATATGTAGATATAAACGTTCCATTTGGTACGGATATTTCAAATTTAGTAGCGCAATTTAGTGTAAGCGATAGTGCCTCCGCATTTGTTGGTGGAATTAAGCAAATCAGTGCTTCCACTGCTAATAAATATCAGGACACCTTGGTATTTAATGTAAGGGCGCACGATAAAATCACCACAAAAAAATATTTGATAGCTTTAAAAATAAGTGCAGCTGCAAAACCTATACTGATAAAAGATCAAGTAACTTTTTATCCAAATCCTGTTACGGCCGAATTAGTAATTGTATTAAGTGAGCAAAATACGGCTTCGGTGCCTTTCGAAATTGTAGATGTTCTGGGAAAGAAGTTAATGGTAGGAAAATTAGAAAAAACGTTGACTAAACTTAGTGTATCAGCACTTCCAAATGGGGTTTATTACCTCAAAATAAAAATGGATTCGGGGATATTAATTGAAAATTTTGTAAAGGAATAAAAATCTATAAGGCCTTAATTAAATAATGATAGTCCTTTAAATACATCGTTTCACCAAATCTACGAATGCATTTATTTCATCAGGTTGGTTATAGATATGGGTGCTTATTCGTATCACATTCAAATTATTTTCAGCAACGGTGCGAATCGTGAAATTTTCTTTATTAGCCATTTCTTGAAATTTTTGCATCGTCATATTTTTAAGCCTAAACGCTGTAACCGCACCTCTAGAAATTGGCTCTTCAGGCGTTACTAATTCAATATTAGGACCTAAGGTCTTTAAACCATCACGTAATGTGCTTGTTAAATATTTTACCCTATCTTCAACACCTTGTTTGCCAATAGTTTCGTGAAATTTTATAGCTGCTATAATGCCTTCATACAACTCGGCACTTTGTGTGCCATAACAAAATCGATGTGCCGAAGGCGAATATCCATTCATAGTTGGAGGATTGCTTAGCATATCCCAGCCACTATCGCTGTAGGCGCCTACCATTACAGGCTTTAAAACATCCAATACTGATTTTTTTACATACAAGAATCCTGTTCCTTTTGGTCCAAGCATCCATTTATGGCAGCACGATGAATAAAAATCACAATCAATATCGTGGAGGTCCAAATTGAGCATTCCTGGTCCATGGGCACCATCAAAAAAGGAAAAAATATTTTTTGATTTTGCTAAAGCGGCAATTTGTTTGGCAGGCAATACTTGACCTATCGTACACGGTATATGCGGTAATGCAAAGGCTTTTGTTTTTTTGGTAATAGCTTTCTCTATATTAGCTATGGTTTCGGCTGCAGTACCTCCAAGATTTATTATTTTTATAATTACGCCATCGTGTCGTGCCCTGTTTAACCAAGGCAATGCACCACCCACATGCTCGTGAGATGTCATAATTATTTCATCTCCTTTGCTCAAAGGAAGGCCTTGTGCTATAATATTATTTCCTTCGGTAACATTGTGAGTAAAGGCAATTTCGTCAGCATTTGCACCTACAAATCGAGCAATAGCATCCAATGCTTCATGGTCGCCACCTCCATAAATGCCCTTTGTATTAATCGTAACGGCTTTTTGGTATACCGCATCTATTACCGAATAGGGCGAAACGCCCATAGTTCCATTATTTAAATAGTTTACCTCTTTTGATAATGGAAATTGTGATCGAACTAATTTCCAAAACGATTCATCATTTAATGAATTGGTTGGCACTTGCCATCCATGTAAATTAGCATATGTCATACCCGAAGTCATGGCAGGTAAGGCCAAGGCTGCGCTTTTCAAAAATTGCTGTCTATTCATCAATTCGTATATTTAGCTATCGTTTCCTTTATGGTTTCTTCTTGATTAAATCCAATCATTCGTTCTACCAATTCACCGTTTTTGTAAAACAATAATAAGGGAATCTCATTTACCTTCATGGCAGTAGATAAGGCTCTACTATCGTCAACATCAATGGGTACTATTTTTACATTTTTTGAGGCATAGTCTTTACTAATTTTATCGAGTACGGGTTTTAGCATTTTACATGGCCCACACCAAACAGCTCCAAAATCAATAATGACAAGCTTCTCGGAATGAACTAATTTGTCGAATTCTGAAATGCTAATCGTGGTTTTTGTTGGTTCAGTTGGCTTGGGTAACAGCAACGGCAACCCATCTTTTTCCCA
>CANMPY010000004.1 GCA_947499775.1 Bacteroidota bacterium
ATATTATCCTCATATCTAAATTTTTTCTGCTCAACTTGAGTAAATTTATTACTATTAGCATATGTAAATGTGGCCATGGTGCCAAAAGAATTTTTATGATGTTTAAAACTGCGGCCCCATGAGTATGACATGTTCCCGTTTGGCAATGCTATTTTATTATATATTTTCCAGTCGTTGTTAAACTTCTTTGTAAAATTAACATACTCATGCTTTTTAAGACCATCACGGTAATTTTTGGTTTCAGGCATGCTGCGAGTTCCATTATCAAACCCTAAAACATCTGTTTTTGAATTCCTAAAATGTGAGAATGGTTGAAATGTGGTAAGTGAATGGGTTCCTAATGATAGATTGAACTGAGATGTTTTAGCTTCGGGAATGCTTTTGGTATTAATCATAATAACCCCACCTGCAAAATCGCCTAACATATCAGGGGCAGGTGCTTTATAAATCATAAGGTTATCAATTAGGTTCGATGGGATAATGTTAAAAGCAAATGCTTTTCGGTCGCTTTCAGTACTAGGCAGCGGAGCTCCGTTAAGGTAAGCGGCATTATAGCGATCGTTCATTCCGCGAATAATGGCAAACTTGTTTTCTTGAATACTGGTTCCAGATACACGTTTTAATACATCTGAAACATTACGGTCAGGGGTTTTGCGGAATTGCTCGCTCGATACCCCATCACCTACAGTTACAGCATTTTTGCGTTCGATATTGATAGCCGACATCGATTCTTTTTTAGCCTCGGCAGTTACAGTGGCCTCTGCCAAATCTTTCCCAGTAGTAGAAACCTCCTCCAAAATAATATTCAGATAAATAGTTTCATTTGCCTTTACAACCACGCCAGTTAAAAGAATGGTTTTGTACTGAATGTATTTAATGCTTATATCATAAGTACCTGGAGAAACTAATAATTCATACTTACCATCTAAGTCTGTGGAGGTTCCGTTAGTAGTTCCTTTAATAGAAACCGTTACACCTACTAAAGCTACTCCTGACACCTGATCAATTACTTTTCCTGTAATTTTGCCTTGAGCTGCGGCAGTACTTGAAGATAATGTGAATAAAGAACAAATTACAAACACCTTAAATACAGTAATTTGTAGTATTAGATTTATTTTTTTCATGCACCCACAAAGTTGATGCTGGCATATTACTGTGACTTCTCCTTAAAGTTATCTTATTGTTAAGAAGTTTCATTTTTTTACAACTTTTAAATTAATAATATTGTTGATTCTGAATAGTAAAAGCTTGTAAATTGCAAGCTTTTTAATAATATTCAAATTATTAAATCAATTATTTGTTAAGGGTATATTTAATGGTAATTTAGGTATTAAGAACGGCTGAAATAATACAATTCTCCTTTGCATTTTTAACAACTTCGGTAAATTTTTCTTCTGATATTCATTCTGCTTTAGCATTTAACACTAAATGTGAATTTATGATTTTACCCTCCACAAGGTTTATAATACATTTTGTTTCTAATTTTTTAGGAGTACGCCCTTCAGCGCCCAATAAAAAACCCATTTTCATGGCAAAACAACCTGCTTGGGCCGCCGCTATTAGTTCCTCAGAATTGGCTCCTATGCCTTCTTCAAACCGGCTGCTAAATGAGTATTGAGTTTTGTTTAATACGGGGCACTATGTGTGGTTAAATGTCCACTTCCTACTTTTCCGCTTCCTTGCCATTCGGCTGTTGAATGTCTTTTCATGTGTATATTAATTTTAGGCAAAGGCAATCGTTGTGGTATTAGTATTCGAAAAATGAAAACCGTGATTGACCATAATCTCTATTGAATTTTAAGGCCGAATGCTGCATAGTTAATGACGTGCGATGTTCAATTATTAAAACTCCACCGGGTAACAATAAATTGGCATTAAAGACAAGCTCAGGTAATAAGGATAAGTTCAGATGATCGTAAGGTGGATCGGCAAAAATAACACTGTATTGGGTAGTGTGCTTTTGGTTTAACCATTTAAATACATCATAGTTTAAGACATTATGTTCTTTGAATCCTAAATGATTAAAGGTTTGTTTAATAAAAGAAACCGAATGGAAATTGGCATCAATTGCCATAACACGTGAGGCACCCTGAGATGCAAATTCATAGGCTATATTTCCTGTCCCGCTAAATAGATCCAAACAAGGTTGGTCTTGTATGGTGTAATTAGATAATAAAATATTAATCAAAGATTCTTTAGATCGGTCTGTTGTAGGCCGGGCTGGTATTTTAGCATTGGGTTCGAATCTAAACCCTTTGAATTGCCCGCCAATTATTCGCATACTAAGGCCTGTAATGCAAAAGAGTGCGAAAGTAAATCGGCATGTTTAATTTCATCACTCATTCTATAATTTTCAACCCAGATGTTAATGTCTTTAATGTAATTTTTGAATAGGTCAAAAATTTCATTACGGTTCTTTGGCTCACCCAAAATAATTAATTCGGTTTCACTTGGTAAAAAATGCAATTGCTCTGCAACGAGCATAACAAAATAAAAAACATCATCATTGGTTTTAGCTTGATAATAATTGCATAATACCAATTCGGTATTATTTATGGCAAATAGGATTAATGTTCCATCATGTATTGAAATTAGTATACGTGGGTGTTTGAAATTAACCTCTTTATATAATTTTTTCAGTATTACAGAAGCTTCGTGTGTAAAGGTAGCTCTTGTGAATTTGGATGCTATTAATGTTTGGATATTTGGATCCATTACGTATCCAATTCCAATACCAGACTCTGTTTTATCTAAATAAATTTTATCCAACTCGGGCAATTCATAGCTGAGTTTGAAAAGTTCATTAAGGTCGGAAGTGTAATAGGTTTCAGGAATAGTGATAAATGGTTTCCGTCTGATTATTACCGTAATATCTGAGTAAATTTCAGGCAATTTATCAAGAATTTGCTCTAAAATTTGGTTATCAAAAAAAGAGTGAAAATCGATATTGGCCACTATGCCATCCTTTTTTACCGTTATTAAGGCAAGCTCAGATCCGTTTAACTCAAGGATTAATTTATGTGATATTGAATGTGTCAAGGGGTGTTTATGTCATATATCGGTTGCCAATCCAAACAAATCGTTTTGTTATGAATCCAGGGTCTACTATTGATCCATTTCCAGATGCATTGCCTCCACTAACATGGAAATCGGAAAATGCAGCATGTTGATTTACGAAAACTTGGCCAGTAAAATTAAACGACACCGGGATAAATGCAGCATTAAATTTTTCTTCAATTATTTTGCTAAGCATAAAATCGGTGCAATGCACTAAGCATGTAATGGCACCTGAAATAGTGCATCCTCTTAGGGCTAACTCAATGCTATTGTCGGTATGTTCTGTTTTAATAACGAAAACCATTGGACCAAAAATTTCACGTTGAAAAATTTCTTGTTTACCACTATCCAAGGCTAATACCTTAATAGATTGCGTTCTTGCTGCTTCAAAATCAGGCATTCTGAAGGATGTGGCTTCGGCTATTTTTGTTCCTAAGGCCATCGAAATTTCTCGAACTTTTTTTAAGGTACTGTCATTTTGAACGCAACCTAAAGTGGAGGGTCCCCACTTGCTTTGCACTAAATCATCCAAAGATTTGCGCAATCGGTCACAAAAATCATCGAAAGAAACAGTACCCCCCGTTATCTTTATTCCTGTTGCAGGAACATAAATATTTTGCGGAGCAGTACACATCTGCCGTGAGTATAAAGAAATACTGAAAGCTAGATTATTGACTAATCCTTCAATATCTTTTGTTGAATCTATAATAACTGGATTTATGGCCGCTTTTTCGGTAAAGGTTATTTTAGGAAGCGATTCAATATAATTTCCAAATTTTGAACTACCAGTAAAATCAATAAGTGCAACGGCTGAGTGTTCGGCTAATACTTTAGTGATTGGTTTATCGGTTGTATCAACTGCCATTTGAATCGTATCCATTCTAAGCCCCGATTCTTTTAGTAAGGTGCGCAATTCTGTAATAACAATAGCAATAGGAAGTACAGCTTTAGGGTGAGGTTTTACTATAACAGAGTTGCCTGTAATTAAACTTGCAAAAATACCAGGCAAACTATTCCATGTAGGAAATGTTGAGCAACCTATAACTAAGCTAATTCCTCTGGGTATAGGCGTGTAGGTTTTGCGAATAGAAGTGGCATTTAGTCCAGTTCCCAATTCGTTTTTTACAAACTCAGGAAAGCGTTTTATTTCACTAAATCCCATGGCTATGGCTTCGAGGGCTCTATCGCAAGCATGTGGCCCAGCCGCTTGAAATGCCATCATAAATCCTTGTCCTGTGGTATGCATGGTGGCATGGGCCAATTCAAAAAAACGAGATTCAATGCGCTCGAGAGCTTCAGCTAGTATTCCAGCACGTTCTTCAATCACTACTTTTTGCCAGGCTTTTCCAGCAGATTGTGCGTTTTCAATTAATTTTTCTGTTTCTATAACTGGATACCTAATGCCTAAGCCAGTTTGTAAGTATGGCGAAACTTCTTCACCTATCCATGTTTCACTTTTAGTTTTGTGCTCAACAAAGTCCATATTAAATCGACTTTGAAAAGCTGCTAATCCTTTTTCTTTCTGTTCATCGGAATAGTTTTTTACATTATCCGAATACACCGAATGATATACGCGGTTGCCAATGGATTCAACAGCTTGATATATGAGTTCCTTATGCTTTGTAAAAACTTGCATTTTGCGGCAAAGATAATCCGATTTTATATTTACGATTTACCATTTTTAGATTTTAATAAAAATGCATTCAATACTTTAAATAGAGTCTTTAATATGGAGAAACCTGTATGGTAATGGTAAAAAACAGTAATGGGGATTTGAAAAGGTTGGTTTAGTATGGCAAGAAAAAAACTGGATTGATTATGGCCCTTGATCTTATTTATTTTAAAAAAAATAGATAGAAGCATCAACCTCAACCTTAACCTTTAACCTTTCCACTTTAACCTTTCTACCTTAACCTTTAACCTTTCTACCTTTAACCTTTAACCTTCCTCCCTCAACCTAAATAAAAAAAGGTCGGTTAATTAAAACCGACCTTTTTTGTTATGATATTATGCTTATCGGCGACCTCTTTTTTCAGAAGGTTCAGCTTTAATTCTACGGTTTTTCCATTCAAATTTATTAAGGTTTTCTAAAACCATACGTTCGGTGGATTTTTCAATTTCAAAGAAACTAAATTTATCTAAGATCTCAATTCTTCCAAATTGAACCCTTTGTCCATTTCCAGAATCGTTTACAATTCCCATTAAGCGCTGAGGGTTTAAGTCATCCATTTTGCCACAGTTAATAAACACACGTGCAAAATTATCACCATCATTTCCTCCTTTATAGCCGCTGCGTGGACCTCTATCTCTATCTCCTCCACGGTCGCCACCTCTATCTCCTCCACGGTCGCTGCCTCTGTCGTAACCTCTGTCGCCATCTCTTCCGCGGCTTCCTCTATCACGTCTATCACCTCTATCGCTATCGCGACCGCTATCACGATCGCTGCCTTCAGGTACATTCAAACTGGCCGAATTTTGATAATAAATTAAAAAGCGGTGGAATTCTTCGGCCACTATCTTGCGTATTAAATCCTCACGACTAAAGCTTTCGAAACGAGCAAAAATTTCAGGTAAGAAAGGCTCAATGTCGTTGTCCATTGCCTCAGTTTTTTCGATTTTATCAATAAGATTAAACAATTGAACTCGGCAAATTTCAGAACCTTCAGGAATTAGTTTCTTTTCAAATTTCTTTTTTATTACATTTTCTATCTGACGAATTTTAGAACGCTCCTTGATATTAGCTAATACTAAAGATATACCTGTTTTGCCAGCTCTTCCGGTTCGTCCACTTCGGTGGGTATAGGTTTCGCTTTCGTCGGGTAAATTGTAATTTATAACGTGGGTCAAACTGTCTACATCAATTCCTCGTGCTGCCACATCGGTAGCAACCAATAAACTCACATTTTTATTTCTGAATTTATCCATAACCCGATCGCGTTGTTGCTGACTAAGGTCGCCATGCAATGGTTCTGCATTGTAGCCTTCTTCCATTAATTTATCGGCAATTCGTTGGGTATCTAATTTTGTTTTGCAAAATACGATACCATAAATGCCTGGATAATAATCTACAATACGCTTTAAGGCTAAATACCGATCTCGCTCGCGAATGTAATAATAGTGATGTTCTACTTGGCTGGTTGATGCATTGCGGTCGCCTGCTGTAATTTCAACAGGATTGTTCATATACTTATTAGCTAAACGTTGAATTTCACGTGGCATAGTAGCACTAAAAAGCATGGTTGTTCTGTCGTTAGGGCAACTTGATAAAATGATATTGATATCATCTATAAATCCCATGTTTAACATTTCGTCTGCTTCATCCATAACCACAATTTCTATGGCTGAAAGATCAGCAGCTTTGCGTTCTATTAAATCGATTAAACGACCAGGAGTGGCTACCAAAATATGGACACCATTTCGTAAATCGCGAATTTGGTTCGTAATACTCGTTCCACCATACACAGGCAAAACTTTTAATTTGCCCATATATTTAGCATACGATTCAATATCTTTTGCTATTTGAACACAAAGTTCGCGGGTTGGTGCCAATACCAAAGAAGTTGGTGTGCGAAGACTTGTATCGGTCCATTGTAGCAATGGTAAACCGAACGCAGCTGTTTTGCCGGTTCCAGTTTGAGCCAAGCCAACAATATCACTTCGGTTATCTAAAACCTGTGGGATTACTTTAGCTTGAATAGGAGTAGGGATTTCATAACCTAATGCGGTTATCCCTTGTAAAATTTCCGGCTTTAGGCCGAGATCTGTAAATGTTGTCATTGTTTTATTGTATTGTTAAATTGTTTTTTTGTGAGTTTTAGGTATTTGAATCGGTAATGATTTCAAAATCCTTTATATTGGTTTTGCACTGTAAATTTCTTCAGCCTTATTAACCATATTTTCGGAACCAATAAATAATGGGACCCTTTGATGTAATTGTTCAGGAATAATATCCATGATATTATTTAAGCCTGTGCTTGCTTTGCCTCCCGCTTGTTCAACAATAAAAGCCATTGGGTTGCACTCATACATTAAGCGTAATTTACCATTTGGCGATTTGGTGGTAGCAGGATATATAAATATGCCTCCTTTTAAAAGATTGCGATGAAAATCGGCAATTAATGAACCAATATATCTAGCGCTATATGGGCGCGAAGTAGCATCATCACTTTCTTTACAAAAGCTAATATAATCGTTAACCCCTTGAGGAAAATCGCAAGAGTTTCCTTCATTTATTGAATATATCGATCCGTCTTTGGGTATTTTAATATTAGGATGGCTTAGGCAAAATTCACCGATGGAACTATCTAATGTAAATCCGTTCACCCCTTGGCCTGTTGTATAAACCAACATGGTGCTTGATCCATAAATAATATAACCCGCAGCAATTTGATTGCGCCCTTTTTGTAGGCAGTCTTCTAAAGTTACCTCAGAACCTGTTGGGCTAAGCCTACTAAAAATACTAAAAATTGTTCCAATAGATGCATTTACATCAATATTGCTGCTTCCATCTAATGGATCTATTGCAACAATATACTTTGATGTTGATTTATTTGAATTCGCTACTCTTATGATATCATCATTTTCTTCAGATAATATGGCGCAACAATCGCCACCTAAAGATAAAGCGGCAATAAATTCATCATTAGCCATGACGTCTAGTTTTTTCACTTCTTCACCCTGAATATTTGTGGTGCCGTGTGTTCCCAGAATATCAACTAATCCAGCTTTTCTAACATCGCGGTTTACAATTTTTGCCGCCAATAAAATATCTTGAAAAAGGCGCGTTAAATCTCCTGTTGTATCAGGATGAGGTGCTTGTTGTTTAGAAATAAATTGGGTAAGGGATACTGCTTTTTGGGTCTTCATCTATAAATTACTCTTGTTCTGTATTTTGCCATTAGAACTCAGAGTATAAATGGTATTGGTAAAGCCCGACACCCCGAAGTCCTTTTTAATAAGGCCGCAAATATAGTGTAAGTAAGTGAGTATTAAAAATATATTTAAAAATTAGCAAAATTTATTCACAGATGCATTACAGTTCTTGTTGAAAGTTAGTTAGATAAAAATGATAAAAATAGAGGGGTGTGTCCTTTTAATAATTTTCGTAATAAATTTCAATCTGGTCCTTTGATTCACATTTTTTATACCTTATTAACGTATTGAGTATCCTTTTTTTATTAATTACTTTTGCCCCTGATGTTCACCGGAATAATTGAAAGCATTGGAATCATTGAGTCTATTGCTATTGAAGGAACTAATAAAATATTTAGGGTTAAATCTGAACTAAGTCATACCCTAAAAATTGACCAAAGTGTGGCGCATGATGGCGTTTGCCTAACCATAACTAAAATTGAAAAGGATAGCCATTGGGTAACCGCTATTGTTGAAACCTTATCAAAAACAGCTTTAAATACTTGGGCCGTAGGGCATGCAATAAATTTGGAACGTTGCCTAAAATTAGGCGACCGATTGGATGGGCATTGGGTTCAAGGTCATATTGATACTACTGGAATTTGCCAAAAAATAACCGATGAAAATGGAAGTTGGAAATTTGATATAGAATTTCATGACACTACAAATTTCAGAACGGTGCCCAAAGGGTCAATCACGCTTAACGGTACCAGTCTTACTGTAGTTGATAGCGAAGCTGGAAAATTTTCAGTAGCCATAATTCCATACACCTATGAGAACACTTCTATAAAGCATTTAAAAATTGGTGACCTTGTTAATTTAGAATTTGATATAATTGGTAAATGGGTGAAGGAATGGATGAAGTAAAAGGAAAATTATACATAGTGCCCACGCCTATTGGCAATATGGGTGATATAACCCTAAGAGCCATCGAAGTTTTGAAAAACTGCGATCTCGTTATTGCAGAAGATACGCGTGTAACAGGCAAATTACTTTCGCTGCTTGGTTTTAAAAAAGAAACCCTTAGTATGCACAAATTCAATGAGCACCGAAGATTGGATTATGTAAAAAACCTATTAGAAGAAGGAAAAATAATTGCCTATTGCTCCGATGCAGGTACGCCAGGAATATCTGACCCCGGTTTTTTAATTGTGCGCGAATGTAACCGAAATGATATTCCTTTGGAGGTATTGCCGGGTGCTACAGCCTTTATTCCTGCATTGGTGGCTAGTGGCTTGGCTACCGAACGCTTTGTATTTGAAGGCTTTTTGCCTCAAAAAAAAGGAAGGCAAACCCGTTTAAAAGCACTTGCCTTAGAAACCCGAACGATGATTTTTTATGAAAGCCCATTTCGGTTGGTGAAAACGTTAACCGAGTTGGGGCAATATCTAGGTAATACACGCAATGCCTGTGTAAGCAGAGAAATAACAAAATTATTTGAAGAAAACAGAAGAGGCTCGCTAGATGAGTTGGCAAAACATTATACAGCTACCTCTCCAAAAGGCGAAATAGTGATAGTTGTAGAAGGGAATCTGAGCTAGTTTTTTTTGTAATTAGCAGCATATCATGTGTTATTCTACGAGTATTGACAAAGAAGTAAAGGATTTGGAAATTCATTTTCAGAGAAAGCTTAAGCAAGAAAGGCTTTTTGTAAAGATGGATACCAATTTAGGATTTATCCATAATTTCACACCCATACTTAGCAATGACGAAAGCCAATTTATTACAATGGCACAATGGGGATTGCTGCCAACTTGGGCCAAGGATAGATCGTTTCAGGCCAATACCTTAAATGCAAGAATAGAAACGTTAACCGAAAAACCCACGTTTAAACCTTACCTCAACAATAGGTGTTTGATTATTGCAGATGGATTTTATGAATGGCAATGGTTGGATTCGAAAGGAAAAAACAAGCAGAAATATTGCATCACTATACCCAATAAGGAAATTTTTACCTTTGCCGGATTGTATGCCGATAGATTTGATACAGCTACTAATGGAACCTATAGGACCTATACAATTGTTACAAACGAAGCCAATGAATTAATGGCTCAAATACATAATACTAAAAAACGCATGCCTATTATTTTGCCGCCAGAATACGAATCGCATTGGTTAGGCAATGGTAAGTTGGATGATTTTATAAATATTGAAACAGAACTTATTGCTACCAAATGTTAAATAGCGCTGAATAATTTTATTTAATCACAGTCCAGAATTTAATTTCTATATCGGTTTCGCCTGCGTTACAGCCACCATTTTTCAATCCAGGCTGATGCTTTAAAGTTATGGTGATTTCACCTAATGAATTGCTTCCGGTTTTCCAAGTTGCAGCTAATCCTAGTGGATAGGTCCCATCTGTATCGGTTCGGTTTATTATCGCATTCACAGTTAGTGGCGTATAACAAATAATATGATTTGCTCTTTCTACATATATTTCTTGGGTAATATCTTCAACGGCATTGGCATTCGATTCATTGAGTATTTTTAAATTCATGCGATAATAGCTGCTATCTTCAAGAGTAATCGTATCCCATTGGCTAGGTGCTTTACCTCCAATACCATCTAAGTCACGAAAAAAGTAATTTAATTTTTTTCCAGTAAGGGTGTCAGAAAGGTCTATTTTAATGGTGGTTATTAATTCTTTGTCATTCGTTTGTACTGGAAGAATTGAAGGGTCGGTGCAACCGCTAATGGCATAAGCAATTGCAGCAAAACATGATAAGTAGGTTAGGGTTTTTAGTAAAAATTGTTTGTTCATTTGTGTATTGATCGTTTAAGTTGTGTTAAAATTTAAGATTAAATCCAGCAGTTAGTTGTCGTCCAAGGTCGTCCGAAAAGTATCTGAATCTATTTAAATAATTTCGGTAACGGGTATTTAATATGTTATCAGCCGATAAAAATACGTGTAAATTTTTATACCTCAAAAAATTTGTGATGAAGGATGCATTTATAAGGACATATCCATTAGGAGGAGCCAAATAATCAGTTCCATCCGTATATCTGGTTTGTTTTAGTACATGTTGGGCGGTGAGCCGTAACGATGTATTTGATAATTTTTTAAGTTTTGAAAGCTTATAGCTTATAGAATGATTAAAAGTATATGGTGGGATGTTATTTATAAAAGTGATGTCAGATTTATCATAAACATTTAGAATGCTTAATTTTTCGGAAACCAAAAAATTATAGGGCAAAACCTGTTCTACTAGCAAATCAATGCCTGTAAATAAGGCATTGGTTTGTACATATTCAAATGCAGGAAAAGCCCCCCGAATAGTAAGTTCGGGTGGAAACTTTGGCTTGAGATAAATATAATTGTTTATCTGTTTGCCATAAAATTCAATTTCTAATAGTGTCTTGTTGTGTCTGTATTTTAATAGTCCGCTGATTGACAAGGCTTTTTCCGATTTTAAATGAAGGTTGCCATATTCAATGGCTGCTGCGCCATGATGTAACCCTTCGCTAAATTGTTCATTAATGTTTGGGTTGCGCCAAACCTTTCCAATTTGTATGGCTGCTTGCCAATCGTGACTTATTTTATAATGCCATCCACCTTGCCATGAAAATCCATCGAAATGAAACGGGTGAAGGACTGTAGTTGCATTCACCCATTTATAGGCCAGTAATTTAATGGAAGTGTAATGGTATCCAAATTCAAATTCATTTCTATCTTTTTTATAACGCAGCAGGCTGAAGTGATGCAATTCGGTTTTCGAATAATTAGGAATAAAAAAACGCCCCGTATAAATATTGGTTTGATAATTTGCAGATATACCAGTTTTTATCAAAAAGGAATGATGAATTTTTTTGGACAACATAAAATCTAAATTCTGTGTGTTTAAGCTGAAAAATAGCGAGGGGGTATTTGTTGTGGAAAGGCGTGTAATATCATACTCTTTTCTACGGTTCAATTGCATGCCATACGTGGCTTCAAAAGATAAGGAGGTGCTTACTTCATACTTCCATTTAATTTTAAAAAGGCTATGCGTAATGTTCTGATTTGGTTTATTAATTTGATAGGTGAAATTTCCTTTGGGATAAAGCGTGTCTTGATTTATAATTTTTATTAAGTCACTTAAGTTGCCAATATGCGATGTGGCAAGTATGCCTACTTTGGTGTTGAAAATACTCGAAGAAAACTCGAACTGTGAGTGTTTTGATTTTTTCCATCGAACCTCAAAATTTGCATTTTGTTCTTCGAAACCCGTATTAGGCAAAAAATAGGTGGGGGTATTTAAGTTTCCTGATTTTTTTAGCGAAGCCTGTAACCTACATCCTAAGTTTTTTGTAATTTTTTTTTCGACCGATGCACCGATATGCCCTTGTTGTCCATTGCTTGAAAGGGCTGAAGTAAGGGTTCGAGTAAGGCTATCTGTATTGTTGTAAATTTGCTCAACCAACACTAACCCTCCAATTGCATCGCCCGTATACCGCAAAGTTTCGGCACCCTTTATGAGCATTATTTGTGCGGTATTAAAAGGGTCAATTTCTAGTCCGTGATCTTGCCCCCATTGTTGCCCTTCTTGTTTTAGTCCTTGATTTAGAACGCCAACACGGCTTCCATGCATTCCTTGAATCATTGGTTTGGCAATTGTGTAGCCTGTTTTTAGGCTATTAACGCCTGCCAAGTTATCCATTACTAAGGCTATTGGTTTGGCTAAGGAAAGCATAATATCATCCTTTTTTACAGAATTATTTTCCATCGACATCAATTTATTTTTATCAGCGGTAATCGTTACATTATCCAATTCATGTTGATGATGGGCCATTTTTATTAAGGTGTCAATAGAATGGCGAATATTTAAAATGATGTATTTGGTATCGCAACCAACGTGATTAATGTGTATTTGATTTGCCCCTAAAACTAAGGGTAATCTAAATGTACCATCAATTGACGACTGCGTTCCTGTTTTTAAAGTAGCATTGTAAATACTTGCAAAAGCAAGCGGTTCTTTGCTTAAGCTGTCTTGTAATTGTCCGTTTAGGACAAAGTTTTGGCCGAAGCCATGATTTGAGAGTAAACTCAAACCCAAAAAAAGTATTATTAAATGTGATTTCAAATGTTTAATTCAAGTAAAAAAAAACGATAAGCACTTTTATTTAATGCTATCAAAAAAAAGAGATATTGGTTTGAATTATATGAAATGTACGGGGGGCGATTTGTTGCGAAAAGCTATTTTTAAACCATTTTCTTTAAACACACATGTATAGCCAAGTTTGGGCGTGCCAATACTTTCGGGTACAATTTCTATTTTTTGGTTTCCGATGAAATCATTAAAATAGAAGAGCTTACAAAAGGCGCAGGCATGGTGTACTGTTTTTTTTTGAAAGACAGCTAAATGTGGTGATTTAGGATCCTTGGAATGGCAAAGTATATTAAACGGAAAAATTCCAATTCCTAGAAGGAATACCAAAAGGAAGGGCTGCCATTTAATCGTAAATTTCACATTTCAAAATTAGGTATGAATACGCCTTTGTACAACTCTTAATTAAATTAGCTTACACAAATAAATGCCCTATTAAAACGTGTAGTTAAAATGAAGTATGGTATGGATGCATTTTATTTCACATCCTTTTGGAATTTACCGCTATTTGGTTCACAGAAAAATAGAGCCATAAACCGGTAATATAAAGCGCAGTATCCTATAAATGAATATAATAGCCAAACTAACAAATGCAAAAAATAAGCAAATGTATCAAAACGGAGGCGCGATGGATAAGCAAATTAAGCTAGCCAAAGGATAAAACAGCCTAAATGCCTTGGAGAAATAACATACTGAATACCATATAAAAAATTGATATATTTGAACATGGTCTTGAAAAAATTAACACCCAAAGAACTGGAAGAAGAATTAGCACTATTTGCATCGTTAGATAAAGAAGGATTGCCGTTTTTAGATGATGATAAAGAAGATATAGATTGGAGCAAGGTGGATAAAATAGATAAAAACAAAATTTAAAGCACGGTGTATTATACAGGTCTATATTTGAAATATTAAGTACAAATATGAAAACAAAAATAACATGGATTTGTCTGCTCGGATTTGGGGTTTTATGTTCGTCAAAAACAGCAGGTTCGGCCAATAATGATCCACTCATTCTGTATGCTCTAGCCTTGATTATTTTGGGCATGCTCATCGGATTTCCGTATATTATGGCCGCTCTTAAAAAGAGATTATCAAAAAAAAGTTTAAAAAATAAAACAGAAGGAGACACTTCTGGAGCGGACTCCTAATGCTGTTGTTGCCAGCTATATAGTCTTTTGGCTTAGGATTTAAAGTGTTAAATAAAAGCAAAATCATTCATTTTTTGCTAAATTAAAATTGACCATTTTCTGTTTTTTTATGAAAAATAATAGTATTATTCTTGCACCTATTTTTTTAAGCAACCCTATTTTTTAAACAATTTTATTGAATCTTATGAATTTTAATTTTCTAAACCTATGGGCAAGTTTTGTCTTTTGCCTATTCCTTTCTTTTAATTCGTATTCACAGCTTCCAAAAGGGATTATTGCCGATCCGGCAACTGGTTCAGGACGAGTAGTGTTAGACCCTAATTTGGACGGTTGGATTACTACCACCGGAGCTGCGTTCATATCACAAGATTCGTCGGAAAGTGAAATTCTTTATAAAAAAATGGTAATAATTTCGGAGCCTAACAGCGATTTAGGAGCGGGGCCCAATTGCGGATATACCGATTTTGTTTATTCTACAACTCCGGGTATGACAATGGCAGGAGGATATTATCTGGACGCCAACAACAATTGGTTAATTCGCCTGCGACTTAGCCGTTTCTTACCCAATTCAAAAAGTTATAGCTTAATGATAGATACCGACTTAAAAATGGGTTCTAGCGGGGTAAATAAAGACCCGGGGTATGTAAACGGCAATCCAGGTTTTGAAATAGAAGTTTTGGTATCTACCGCCAATCCAGGAGGCGTATTTATTTACGATGTAAACAATACAACAACTCCTGTGCAAAAAGTGTCTTATACCGGACATACCAATTATCAACGTTCTCTTGCCAAATCAAACGAATGCAGTGATGAAGATGCATTTCTTGATTTTTTTATACCTTTTGCTGCCCTTACCACCCATTTTGGCATAAGTTCATCCACCCCACTTAGATGGGTGCTTACCGATAATATGTCGGCTGAAGAATCTACCATCGGCCATTTGTCTAATATTTCTGATTTATACGGTTCGTCCAAATATACCGAGGCAGGTATTCTTGAAAATATAGAAAATTTTACGCCTACCTGTGCTTCGTGTACTCCCGGTAAGTTACGATCTGTTTGCCCGGTCATTAATTCGCCCATTTCTAACGGGGCAACCAGTATTAGTGGTACCGGTACCGATGGCGATACCATAAAATTATATAAGAAAAATGGAACCGCTACGCGTATTCCTAATACCTCAACATATACCATTGTTTCAGGCAGTGCTTGGACTATAACCGGCCTGAGCAGTATTGCAACCGGTGATTCAATAGGCGCAACGGCTACCACACCCGGAAGAGGTGAATCTATCAATAATTGCAATGTTGCTATTGTTAAATCATGCGGAGTAATTCCTGCTTTAACACTTACTGGGATGACTTGTAGTACAAAAGGAATTTGCTATAGCGGTGGGGCAGCTGTTCCCGGAGCTAGTATTACAGTGTATTATAATGGATCATTAGTATCCCCCTATGCTCCAAGTACTGTAAATGGAAGTGGAAATTTTGGCTGGGATTGCGTTGCGGGAGGATGCGGTGCTGGAGGTGCGGGTTGTTTAACAGGGAATTCATCTGTTCAGGTTTTTCAAACAGTGGGTGGTTGTATTTCACAACCGCTTTGTATGAACGTAGTAAATGGAGGAAGTACTGGTGCAGCAACATCTGGAACATTTACTACAGCCCCAATAATTACTACAAACCCAATAATTAATGGTACTTCCCCGATTATTGGAACCTGTCCTTCGGGTGCCTTGGTGACCCTTTTTGCAGATGGTACACAAATAGGCAGCGTAACGGGTAGTACAAGTTGGTCAATCACTCCTTCTCCTTCTTTAAGTACCGACGCAGTGCTAAGTGCGTATGCAAAAACAACATCAATATGTACTTCCGTGGCCTCTTCCACGGTTACGGTTGCCCGGCTATCAAACCCTCCAGTGGTTAATTCTGCGGGTTGTGGAACGGTAATTACCGTTAATGGATCGTCCGCTGAGATTACTGGAAGTAAAATACTTTTATACGATAACGGTAATTTAAAAGACAGCACTAACGTTGCTTCTTCAGGAACCTGGAGTAAAACTAGTTCTACTTCGTATTCAGGACCTATTACGGCTAAATGCAGAATTAGTGGAGGAACCTTAAGCTCATCCTCTAATTCCGTTTCCATTTTATCTCAAACATCGGATGGCTCGTTGTCAATTACTACCAGCCCCATTACAGATGCTCTAACCACGATTAGTGGTGCAGGTACATCAGGCAATACCATCAAGTTATATGTAGATGGTGTTCAAATCGGAACCACAACAGTGAGTAGTGGGTCATGGACGGTTAGCGGCTTAACCGCTGGCGAAGATCTTTTTCAGAGCGGTATTATCACAGCTACCTCTACCTCCTCTGGGAGTTGTGCATCGAATCCTACCAATAATGTAACCATCACCTGTGTAAGCCCGGCCGATTTGGGAGCTACTTCCAGTGTATCTACATGCCAGGGAAGTGTAGCTACAGGAATAGTTATAAATAATTCGGAAGTAGGAACCGTGTATCAATTGTATAATAGCGCAACACCATTTGGTGAAGCAGTTTTAGGAACGGGTGGAACCATTAGTTTAATTTCAGAAACCATGAGTACTTCAACAACTCTTAGTGTAAAAGCAATTAAAACATCTTCTTGCGCCACTACCTTCAGCGGAACTATTGCGGTAACAGTAAATCCTCCTGACAGTTGTTGGTATGGCCGGGTGAGCACCGATTGGTTTGATGCCAGAAACTGGTGCTTGAGTGGAAATATTCCAACTGCCACTACCAAAACAAAAATTTTGGGTTCAGCTGCCTTTATGCCGATAATAGCAGCTTCAGGTGCGGTTTGTGATACCATGATCATAAATACAGGAGCCACAGTTACCACTTCGGGATCACAAAATTTAGATGTTTATGGTGGATGGAATAATAATGGAACGTATACTGCCAATAGCGGAACGGTTTCATTTAAAGACAACAATGGCCAATTGATTAAAGGAAGTTCTGTTACCACATTTAACAATCTCACCATTAACAATACGAGTGCAGCAGGTATTACGCTACAACAAGACGCCAATGTAACGGGAGTGTTGACCTTAACCGATGGAATTGTAAATACTACGTCAACTAATTTATTAAGTCTTTCCAATACAGCCTCTTCAGCTTCGGCAAGCACGGCAAGTTTTGTAGATGGTCCCATGGAAAAATCGGGTACTACAACCTTTACCTTTCCTGTGGGCGACGGAGTGCGATATGCTCCTATAGCTATTGGAGCTCCAACAACAACCGCTGTTTATGTAGCGCAATATTTCGCCAACGGATATTCTAACCAATCGTCTATGTCAAGCTCTACCACTCCGGTACTTACCAAAGTAAGCAGTACAGAATATTGGCAGTTGGATCAAACTTCGGGAGGGAATGCAACGGTTATCATGGATTGGAATAACAACAATAATTCAAGCGGGGTTAGCAATTGCACCGATTTAAGAATAGCCAAATGGAGCGGAAGCGATTGGCAAAATAATAACAACGCCAGCACTTGTCCTCTAGGATGCGGTTCCACTGGCTGTATTTTAAGCAGCAGTGTGGTTAGTTCCTTTGGTACCTTTACTTTTGGTTCGGTGAATGCTTCCACCAACCCGCTTCCGGTTACCTTGGTTTCCTTTACAGGAATATGTAAAGAAGACGATGTGCAATTAAATTGGACCACCACCAGCGAAATAAATAACGATTATTTTACCATTGAACGAGGCCTGAGCGAAACCGATTTTAAAGCTATAGGCACCATAAAAGGTTCGGGCAATTCGAGTCAACTTTTAAACTACCAATTTATAGATAGGGAGGCCATAAAAACTACTTTGCCCGGAACTACTTGGTTTTACAAGCTTAAGCAAACCGATTTTAACGGCCAGTTCGAATACTCAAGTAGCATTACCGCAGATAATTGCCGAACTAATACCAAGGCTATTCTGTTATATCCAAATGTAACCAATGGAAGAGTTCAGGTTATCAATAATTCAGATCAGGCTGCAATGCTTGAAATTTACAATTTGATGGGGGCCTCGGTTTACACTGCGCAAATTAGCAATGCAAATGCCGAGCTGTGTTTGAATTTGCCAGTTGGAATGTATTATTACGTATTGAAAAACAAGGATGAATGGTTTGGTAAAGGTAAATTAATGCTTAAATAAGCAGCTATAAAGAAAACCGGGAGCCTATACATGCCCAATTTGCAGAGAGGGGTATATTTTGTAATTACTTTTTTTTCTTGAATTGGGCCTCATATTTTTCAATCCATTCATTCGCAGTCATTTTTTTCATTAACTCGCCAACGAGTTCGTAGGGGATATCATCTAATTTATTAAAACGAACACAACTTTTGCCTATGTCGAGTTTTTGTTTGCAATGTTTTGGATATTCGCCAACAAACCAATTATATAAAACAGGATCGGCATAAATACCCATGTGATAAAAATTAATGGAATCTTTTTGCGATGCAATTCCTGCGAATGGAAGCGGTTCGCTTGGCTTACAATGGTATCCCGAAGGATAAATAGAATGGGGCACAACATACCCTAATCCACCATAGCTGATGCCAGGTTCAAAACCAACGGGAAGGTTTTTTAAAATAACGTCGTGTAATTTGTTGAACGGCTCGGCCCTATCTGCTGGAAGGCTAGTGAGAATTTCATGAACGGTTTTTCCGATTGCTTTCATTAATTATAGATTAGGAGTTTACCCTTTATTTTGCAGGCCATGCTTAAGGTGCTTTGGTGCAATTAAACGGTTTATCTAGTTTGTAATATTCATTATTTTAACAATTTACCATCCCTTTATGCATGCTGTTCCGGTTTCTAAGGTCAAGTCCACCTTCGTAAACCGATTTTAGATTTAAAAGAAAGAATGACCAACCCGAATCGCATCCAAGTCTAATTTCTCGTTTTGAGCGGTCATCAGTTGGGATATTTTTTTGGATAAGTTCAACAATAACCATATCCTGATGAACTGAAAGTTTAACATCAACCAAACATTCGCCAGCAAACGTAAACTGAATAAAATCTTTTCCATTGGCTTTCATAATATTACCTTGCTCGGTAAGGTCATACAATAACCAATTCCATTGGTAAGAAAATCCCTTTTCAATTTGTTTTTTTTGGCCAATTGGGTTTCCATTAAGGTTCATGAAAATACACTTACTTAAAAACCATTTTTCAATATCCTCTGCCATCGTCCAGGCATTATAAATGTCGGATAGGGAAGCTTTAACCGCTATTTTCTTTGTAAACGTGGTCCAATCAAAATTTTTCATAGTATAGATTTTACACGGTCTTTTTTTAAGGTTTCTGTTAAGGGTTATTATTTTGGCTCTTAATAACACTTGATGCACTTAATATTTTATCGTTTGTAAAATTAAGTCACGGTGAAAGCTAAATAATGCATACAAATTTAGGAGTATCTATAAACTTTTCATACCCTAACTCAACCTTTGGCTAAGAATGTTTTATTATGTTGATTTTTACCAATCGTTGCTATTAGGATCTTAATATTTTTTCAATCTTTTTTTTCTTAGCTAATTCATCCACCAATTTATACAAATAAGGTGTTTGCCTTGTTAATATATTTTCTACCTCATTAATCTTTTATCCGCAAATAAAGCCTGTGATGACATAGGCATTTGGATTTAAGCTGGCTCTTTCAAAAAAAAGGAGTAAATATTGAGTTGTGCCAGTTTTGGGATATATATGGGGTTAATAGGAAATAATTTTTAATGAAAATTGTTAAACTATTGTCTTAAATTTGTTATTAAACTTTAAACTAAATAATTATGAAAACACTTAGCGTATCCATTCTTGCCTTATTATGCTTTACTTTCTCCGGATGTAAAGATGAATTATTCGATCTTAAATTTGGACTAAACACCAAAGAAATGCTTTTTACCCTTGATCCAACCTTGACGGCTGGTGAAATTATTCTAAGCCCTCAAACTCAAAACATCAATTTAGATAGTTTGGCAATGGCTTATGGCGCTGACATTAGTAAAATTCAATCGGTAACTGTCAAGAAAATTACTGCATCTATTGTAAATCCTACCACCTCTAATTTTGATATTTTAGAAAGCGGTATTCTTAACATTAGTACCGGAAATATTGGAGATCCTGATTTTGATTTATTAAAAATTGCTGAATTTAATCAGGTACCCAAAGGCATAAAAGAGTTGAATATTAATCCATCCAGTGAAGATGTACTTAAATTTGCCAAAAAACCAAAATTGACAGTGTCTGGAAAATTAGTAACAAATGCTCCACTCATAACGGCAACAACCATTAAGTTGGTGGTTGATTTTGAAGTAGTCGCCAATCCGATAAAGTAAAACTAATGGTATAAAAAAAGGCTGATTAGTTCTCTAATCAGCCTTTTTTTTATAAATTATTTAAGAGGATTTAACAAAATTCCATATAAGCAGATCTAAGGTTATCTGCTATCATTTGAGCGGTTCTCCCTTCAATATTATGGCGCTCGATCATGTGCACCAATTGGCCATCTTTAAAAAGTGCAATAGCTGGGCTTGAAGGAGGGTAAGGCATCATATTTTCGCGCGCTTTAGCTACTGCTTCAATATCTTGCCCGGCAAAAACAGTTACTAGTTTATTAGGCTTATGGTCGCCATCTAGCGACTGGATTACGCCTGGTCGGCAGGAGCCTGCGGCACATCCACAAACAGAATTAACCACCAAAAGCATGGTGCCTTGATTTTGATTAAAAGCGGTATCGACATCTGCTTCGTTTTTTAGTTCTTCAAATCCATTCTTGGATAATTCGGCCCGCATTGGGGTTACTAGCATTTCGGGGTATGGCATACAAATATTTATTAGAATGCAAAGTTACATTCAATATATGATTTTTTATAGGATACGGTATTTAAAATATTAGTATTTTGATGGTCAAAAATAAATTTATAAAACTTACCTTTGCCTGCTTAAAAAAATGACACAACAATCAACAACCTTAAACCACAAAGTAAAAGACATTGGACTAGCCGAATGGGGACGAAAAGAAATTAGACTAGCTGAGGCCGAAATGCCTGGCTTAATGACTTTGCGTAAGGAATATGGAAGCCAAAAACCATTAAAAGGCGCTAACATAGCAGGTTGTTTGCATATGACTATTCAAACTGCTGTGCTTATCGAAACCTTAATTGAATTGGGTGCAGATGTAACGTGGTCTTCATGTAATATTTTTTCGACTCAGGATCATGCCGCAGCCGCAATTGCAGCTGAAGGTATTCCGGTTTTTGCTTGGAAAGGAATGAACAACGAAGAATTTGATTGGTGTATTGAACAAACCTTATTTGCGTTTAAAAATGGTGAACCACTAAATATGATTTTAGATGACGGTGGCGATCTTACCAATATGGTTTTTGATAAATTTCCTGAGTTAATTAAGAACATTCGTGGATTAAGTGAAGAAACAACCACTGGAGTTCATCGCCTTTATGAGCGTATGAAAAATGGCACCTTGCCTATGCCTGCAATCAATGTGAACGATTCGGTTACCAAATCGAAATTTGACAATAAATATGGCTGCAAAGAGTCGTTAGTTGACGCTATTCGACGTGGAACCGATTTGATGCTAGCTGGAAAAGTAGGCGTGGTATGTGGTTATGGTGATGTAGGAAAAGGAAGTGCTGACAGTTTACGAAACAATGGTGTTCGTGTAATGGTTACCGAAATTGATCCTATTTGTGCTTTGCAAGCTTCAATGGATGGTTATGAAGTAAAAACGTTAGAAAATGCCATTCCTGAATGTAATTTTATAGTTACAGCAACTGGCAATTGCAATATAGTTAGACCCGAACATTTTAAATTAATGCGCGATAAAGCAGTGGTTTGTAATATTGGGCATTTCGATAATGAAATTGATATGGCTTGGTTAAATGATAACTACGGCAATACAATGTACACCGTTAAGCCACAGGTAGATGTTTATAATATTAATGGTCGCGAAATAATGGTATTGGCCGAAGGACGCTTAGTGAACTTGGGAGTAGCTATGGGACATCCGTCTTTTGTTATGTCCAATTCATTTACCAATCAAACTTTAGCGCAGCTTGAAATTTGGAATAATTATACGAATTATGAAAATCAAGTTTATGTTTTGCCAAAACATTTAGATGAAAAAGTAGCACGCTTACACCTTGCGCACGTTGGCGTTGAGCTAACAACCCTAACTACTGAACAAGCAAATTACATAGGAGTAAGCGTAGATGGGCCTTATAAAGCCGACCAATACAGATATTAAGATTATTCAAACGAACTAATAAATAGTTTATAAAGGCTTCATTTAATGAAGCCTTTGTTTGTTTATAACTAATTTGTTGTATTTTTGATACTGAACTTAATATTATAATAAACTAAACTTTCTTTTTTAATACACTTATGAAATCATTTCGGAAATGCCTCCTCATTTTTATTGTGTCAATGTGTTGTACAATTGGGTATGCCCAATCCCTTTTTAAAACAGGTGCTTATCAAATTGGATTTGGTGCAAGTACATTATTAGGCGATTTAGGTGGCTCTTTGGGTGCGGGCTCCATAAATAGTATTAAGGATTTTGATGACGAAACCGTTGGCTATAATTTAAGCATTGCTTCTGATTGGGGTTTTTCGAAACGCGTTGAATTAAGAACCAATTTTAATTACGTTTCGTTAAATGCCAATGATAAATACAGTGAAGAATTGTCGAGAAAATTGAGAAATCTATCTGTAAAAACAAATGTTTTAGAGCTTGTTCCGTCTATTAAAATTAATTTTTTAACACATCCAAGGCAATCGACCAAAATTTCTCACAAAAAAAAATTAAGTCAAATATATACTTGCCTAGGAATAGGGTTTATTTATTATAATCCCAAAGCCAAATATAATGGGAAGTCTTATTCGCTTAAAAGTTTAAAAACTGAAGGACAAGGACTTGAAGGTGGGGCTAAGCCATATTCAGGCTTTTCATATATTATTCCTATTACTATAGGATTCCATAATGAAATTAAAAAAGGAACCTTTTTGTTTTATGAGTTTACATTGCGCAAATCGTTTACCGACTATTTAGACGATGTAAGCACGGTGTATTACGATAATGATAAATTAGCAGCTTCAAAAGGAAATGTAGCTGCTGAATTGGCCGATAGAAATTTAGGATTACAAAATAATAAACAAGGTGTGAAAAGAGGAAATTCTGAAAATAAAGATAACTATTTCACCTTTAACTTTGGGTACAAAAGGGCGTTATTGAAATACAATGCGCGACGTAATTAATGAAGTTTAAACGCCCATGGCTTTGGCAATTGCATAAGCCGCACTTGCTGCTAATGCACCTATCAAAAGTACTTTTAGGGCACCAGAAAATAGGGGTTGTCCTGTAACTTTACTCTTAAATATACCAAAAATGAAAAGAGCGATGAGCGTAAGAATTGCTGAAAATTTTAGTCCTATTTCTGAACTTTCGGTAAAAATGTAAGGCAGCATAGGAATAGTGCCCCCAATAATATATGCAGTGGCAATGGTTAACCCACTTTTCCATGGCCGGTTAGGGTCAGGGGTGTTCAAATCCAATTCGAATCGCATCATAAACTGCACCCATTTGTCTTTGTCTTTAGACATTTCTTCGGCAATTTCATTTTGTAAGTGTTCGCTTAACCCATATTCTTTAAACACATCTCTTACTTCCTGTTTTTCTTTGTCAGGAAAAAGTTCTACCTCCTCGTACTCCCTTTTTAATTCAGAATTGTAGTGATTTACTTGTGCCATACCTGCCAAGTATCCACCAAGGCCCATTGCAATACTTCCTGCAATTATTTCGGCTACTCCTGCTGTAAGAATAATACTCGATGAGGCTACCGCGCCACTTAATCCTGCAGCTAAGGCAAAAGGAACGGTTAATCCGTCACTCATACCTATAACCATATCTTGTATGGATTGTGATCCTTGTGAATGATTTTCCATGACTAAATAATTGTTTTTTATACTCGAATTATAGGATTATTTTTTTGTTCTAAATATTTTAAAGTTTCCAATACCCCATTTCTGTAACCTATATTGGATGGAAACCCATAAAACCCCTAATCCATAAATCGAACTTCGTTTGAAATTGATTGAAGAAGCCTCCTCAAAATATTTTGTTGGGCACGTTATTTCGCCAATTTCAAAGCCGGCCATAAAAATTTGAGCTGTCATTTGGTTATCAAAAATAAAATCATCCGAATTGGCTTCAATATCTATTTTACTGAAAATTTCCTTGCTAAATGCCCTGTATCCGGTATGGTATTCTGATAATTTTTGATTGATTAGCACATTTTGAAACAGAGTAAGGCAGCGGTTAGCAATATATTTGTAAATAGGCATTCCTCCTTTTAAAGCGCCTTTTCCCAATATACGCGAACCATAAACTGCTGGATATAAATCTTCGGCAATAATTCCTGCAATTGGGGCAATTAGTTTTGGGGTGTATTGATAATCGGGGTGAAGCATTATTATTATATCGGCTCCAAGTTCTAAGGCTTTAGTATAACACGATTTTTGATTGCCACCATACCCTCTGTTTTTCTCATGCTTAATCACATGTTTTATCCCTATGGAACGCGCTGTGTCAACAGTAGAATCCTTGCTTGCATCATCTACCAATACCACTTCATCTACGATATCGAAAGGAATTTCGTCATAGGTTTTTTTAAGTGTAAGCGCAGCGTTGTAGGCTGGCAATACCACCACAACTTTCTTCCCATTAATCATGGTGCAAAAATAAGTTTTTTGAGTGTATGTGTTTAGCTAGGGATTAGAGGAGTGAAAAAATATTATTCCACTTCCTATTCAGAGATCTTGTTCTTGGCGTTTAATTTAGTTTTAACAATTTTAATGAGCGTTTTAATTGCCCAAGGCAGAAGTATATTCGAAAGGAGTAGGCCC
>CANMPY010000005.1 GCA_947499775.1 Bacteroidota bacterium
ATACCGAATTCGCTGCCGAAATTGGTTTTGATTATATTTTTATTTTGAATCACAAACTTGATTCCGCTATGGCATCTATTCAAATTTTTAACTTACAGGACGAATATGTAAGTATCAAAAATAGAGACACTTCCAATCAGGTTGTAGATTTGCCTTTTGATGTAAAAGAATCAAGCGTTTATCGCGTATTTTTTGGAATTAATGACAAAAAAGAAAGCATCGATAAGCACAATGTCCAATTTATGCTTGTTCGTCGCAAAAAGGTTTGATGGGTGGCCTACAGGTAAAAATTAAAGCTATCACCCCTTAGTCCAAGCCGTAAAGTTTCGAGCGGTATCATTTCATTAGGAGCAATATTTCCTAAATTTACATTAGGTCCATACAACTTTATAAACCATACCTGCTGTCCTTTTTGAGGGGCTTCCCATAGTATGGTTTCTTGAGGAATTTGGGTTAATATTTCCTCTACTAACCCCGATCGAACCTCCCCTGTTCCTCTAAATATACCCACATTACCACCTTCGCGCGCTTCAGCAATTACTTTCCAAGCACCGGCTTGTATTTCCGCTTGCATCATGGCTATCCATTTATAAGGAGGTATTATTTTTTCAGCATCCTTCGATCCTACTTCCGATAATACGGTAACGTATTTAGATAGTTGACGAATGTAACTGCATTTTTCCTCTTCAGGTATTTCAATCGATCCATCGCTTACTTCACAATGGCTAAGCTTATATTTGTCAAGTAATCTGATATAATCTTCTAATTGATTGCGCACCAAAAAAGCCTCGAACAAAGTACCTCCTAAATACACAGGAATATTAGCCTCCTGATATAATTTAATCTTTTCTTTAAGATGTGGTGTAACATAAGAAGTGCCAAAGCCCAATTTTAATAAATCGGTATATTCGCCTGCCACAGAAATAAAATCTTCAGCCTCTCGTAGGCTCAATCCCTTATCCATAACCATAGTTAATCCAGCATTGCGTGGCTTAGCTGCCCTCTCAGGTATTTTACTTAGTTCAAAATTCATTGCTATTTTTGGATTTATTGTCTGATATGTTTAATTGTTTTTTTATTCCCACATTAAAAAAATAGAAGGATTTAAAAAAAACTAAAACCTAATTTTTATTTGGGTGGTGCAAATCTATTAATTCGTTTACAAATTTTGAAGTTTCAAAACCCGGTGCATGTAAAAAAAATAATTGACGCTGTGAAAAATCTAATGTAAGGGCTTTCTGCAAATGTAATCCGCCGTTTTTAACGTCGCCATTACAAAAATAATACGAGGCCAAACGATAAACTATTTGGCAATTATCTGCATGAAACGGGTGAAGATCTTCAAGCATTTGAATTGCTCTTTGATTATTTCCACTTTCCATTTGAGTATGCGACCAATCGAGCCAAGCTTCAAGCATACTCGGATTCAAACCGATTATCTTTTCATATAAAATTTCAGCATCGTCTATTAAATCCAGATGATAATAAATATCAGCTAACTCTATCATATACTCGGTATTATCGGGCTCTTCTCTTAACGCTCGTTTTACATAGAACAAGGCATCATGGTAACGTTCTTGTTCTTTGAAAGTCATACCTATTCCTAGCCATGCTTCTGCCAATTCCTGATCTTCTTTTACCGCTAATTTATAAAATGTTCGCGCTTTGGCTGTATTCCCTAATTCTTCATAACAATTGGCAATATTGCAATAAGCCATACCCTCTGGACCATCAATTTCAATTACTTTTTGATAACATTCCAAAGCATCTTCAAAACTATCTAACTCCATATAACAATTGCCTTTGGTAAACCATGCGGTAGAGTAATTTTCATCCGTAATTACAGCATAATCTAAAGCCCATAATGCCTTCTTGAAATCGAGCTTGCGCATGCTTGCTAATCCTAGATTAAACCATGCAACCGATGAATAAGGCTGACTTTCAATATAATCTTCAAAGAATTTAATACACTCATTGTCCAAATCGAGCAATTCGTAGCAAAAGGCTATTTCGTATAGTATATGTTCATTTTCAATTCCTCCAGCTACTATGCGCTTCAACCATCCAATTGCTTCTTTATTATTCCCCAAACTCTGTAATGAAAAGGCAATATTTAAATAAACTTCCGAAGGGTTTTCTGCCATTGGCAAGGCCGTTTTATAATTTTCAATGGCACCTGCATAATCTTCCAATTGATCTAAAATCTCGCCTTTAATTAAATAGAGCTCCGAGTCGGATGGCTCAAATAAAAGGGCGGTATTTATGGTATTTAAGGAGTCTTTTAGCTTGCCAAGCATAATAAGAACCTGTGCTTTTCGTAAATAAAAAAAAGTTTCGAATGGGTATAGCTTATTTGCTATTTCAATGGCTTTGAGTGCCTTAGATGGCTGATTATCGGTAAAATAATATTCAACTATTTCCTCGAGTTCCTCATCGCTCATATAATTAACCGCATCAGCCTCAAGCATTTTTTCAAATTTTTCAGCTAATTGCCTAGCCTCTTCACTGTTTCCTGAGTAATCATCATCCAACATCATATGCTCTGATTTTTAAATCACTACAAATTTAACATTTATGCATAACATTGAATGATGTGTTTGTAAATTTGGCTCCTAATTTCTTAACAACTCATCAACCATTTATTAATGACTCGCCGTTTAGCCTTTCCTTTATTCATTCTATGGGTTTCAACAAACACTCTATATGCACAAATAACCCGTCAAGCCAATTGGCAGCAAACCGTTAATTATAAAATTGATGTAAAACTTGACGACCTTAATCATATCATTCGGGGATTCGAACGCATTGAATATATCAATCATTCGCCACATACGCTCTTTGAAATACAAATGCATTTATGGCCGAATGCCTATAAAAATGACCAAACCGCCTTTGCAAAACAAATGTTAGAAAATGGAGAAACCTCATTTTTTTTCTCTAAAGATGAAGAGAGAGGCTTTATCGACTCCTTAAATTTTAAGGTAAATGCACAAGTTACCACGTGGTCCATTAACCTAGATAATCAGGATATCGCAAAAATTATATTAAACAAAGCATTAAAACCTGGTGATACATGCTGGATAAGTACTCCATTTTTGGTCAAAATACCAAAAGTATTCTCTCGTTTGGGTCACGATGAACAAACCTATAATATAACCCAATGGTATCCAAAGCCCGCTGTTTTTGATACTAACGGATGGAATCAAATGCCCTATTTAAATCAAGGTGAATTTTATTCCGAATTTGGTTCTTTTGAGGTAAACATCTGTCTGCCAAAAAATTATATTGTAGCCGCTACCGGCGAATTACAAAATCAAGAAGAAATATTATTCAGAAAAGAAAAGGGGACAAATACAGGCGTTATTGAAAATACGTATTGCAAAACCCCATTTAAAACCATCCAGTTTAAACAAACTAACATTCATGACTTTGCTTGGTTTGCCTCCAAAAACTTTGGGATATTAAATAGCTCCATAGTTATTGAAAACAAAACAATTGAAACCTTTGTTTATAGTCAAAAAAATCAAGACCTTATTTCAAATCATACCAATGCAATCAAAGCCGCTTTAGTTTATTATTCAAAGCATTCGGGCCTTTATCCTTATAGCCACGCCTCTTTGGTAAAAAGTGAATTAAAAGCTGGAGGCGGAATGGAATATCCTATGATAACCGTTTGCGACATACTAAATCCCGAAGTAATTATCCATGAGGTTGGGCACAATTGGTTTTATGGCATTTTAGGCTCCAACGAAAGGCGTTATCCATGGATGGATGAATCCATCAACAATTATTTCGAAGCTGAAGCTACAAAACTATTGATTACTGATCATTTGGGCTCCGAAAAACAAAAGAGTTTAAGCATTTCGGCCAGCCTTGGAATGGAAATTCTCACCACAAATGCTATACGCTTAAATAACTCACAAGCCGTTGGTTTGCCTTCCGAAAATTATACCAATGCCAATTATGGATTAATGGTTTATGGCAAAGGCTCTATAATATTTAAACACTTAAGGGCCTATTTGGGCGACACCATATTTCAAAAATGTTTTAACCGCTACTTCGATCAATGGAAATTTAAACACCCATTGCCAGGCGACATACAACACGTATTTGAATTGGTTTCTGAAAAAAAATTAGATTGGTTTTTTAGTGACTTAATTGAACACGATAAAAAATTAGATGTAAAACTAAAGTCGATTAAAACGGATAAAAACGGGGTAACAAAAATTAAAATCCAAAAAAAAGGGTACTCAACTATTCCTATTCCAATCCTTATTTGTCATGGTAAAGATTCATTGTTCACCCTATGGACAACAGATAATATTACTACCCTAAATACATCAGGATTGTCCAAAAAAATAACGCATGCCCTTATTGACGCTCAAAACATAACGCTAGACGCCAACCGTAAAAATAACCACTGTGCCACTAATGGATTACTAAAACGATGGCCCAATTCAAACATTAAACTATTTACCAGGCTTGACATTACACCTAATAAAGACCTTTTTATACTTCCGCTCATTGGGTTCAATACTCATAATGGATTTATGGCGGGTGCTGTCTTTCATAATTGGAGCATGCCAGTACGCCAATTTGAATATGCGTTAGCTCCTATTTGGAGTGTTAGAACAAAAACATTAAATGGATATGCCAATTTTAAATATAAAATTACGCCTAAGAAAGTATTACAAGCCATTGATATTAGTCTTAATAATGCATCGTTCGCTCACATTCCTTTTTCCGAAACGTTTACCTATTACCGCACCAAAGGCTCCATTGCATTTCAGCTTAAACCACAAAATGTTAGAAGCAGCAAACGCCATTATTTTTATATCGACTATACTAATGTATCGTCTCGATGGCTTAAAAAAGCATCAAATTTAGATGATGATTTAATTGCAAAATTTCCAAACCTAACAAAACCTATTACCTATGGTTTTGCTGGAGCAACTTACACATTCGAAAACAATAGAGCCATAAACCCATATAGCCTAAATATTTTAGTTGAACGTGGGGGATATTATAAAAGCGACTCCTTATATCTTAAACCAGGAATCAAATTCAATTATTTCAAAACCTATCATAAAAAAAATAAAGGGTTATCGATAAGCGTTTTTGCAGGTACATTTATTTCGAAAACTGGGTTTGATAATGGCCTTTTTATGTACCGTTTGGGTGCTCTAAATGGAAAATACGATTACGGATTCGAACAATCACTTATTGGACGTGGCGCTAATTCTGGCTTATGGAATAGCCAAATTACGTCTAAAGACGACTTCCTAAAACTAAAAGGTGATTTAGGTAATATCAATAAAGGATTCCTTGTCCTGAATTTAACAAGTACCCTACCTGGAAAAATTCCTATTAGACCCTACCTTGACTTTTGTTTATTACAGAATAGTCATTTGGTTAATTCGGATAACACGCCTCAAAAGCTTATCTATTCAGGTGGAATTGCTGTCCATATAATTCCAAAAATCTTTATTATTTATCTGCCTCTTCTGCAATCTTCAGCAATTGTAGAAACACAATCCTTGCAAAACCTTAATTCATTCGAAAAGCGAATTTGTTTTACTTTAATACTAAACGAAATTGAACCCCATAAGCTTTTTAGGCAAATAAAATTATTTTAACTTACCCTGTTTACTAAGTGTTAAATCAAGAATATTCCTCAAAATAAGGTGCAAGTTTTGAAGGGGATTAAAACCAAAATCAATTGGTCGAATTAAATTTTTAAGATTTGGGTCATAATACTCCTGTTTTCTTTTGACATTTCCATCTAAAAACCTTTAATTTGCGGGCTTTAATAAAATATAATGGCTATTATACAACAAATACAAAAAAAAACAGGATGTTTATTTCTAGTAATCCTTGGATCATTATTACTTTTTGTAATATCCGACTTAATAAAAAGTGACCGTGGCGGCATATTTGGCGATGGCGGTTTAGTTGTGGGTGAAATAAAAGGTGATATTATTTCGTATGAAGATTTTAATTCACGATTTAATACGATGTTGGCCCAAATGGAACAAAATAACCCAGGGGTAAAAGTGGATGAAACCATAAAATCACAATATTCAGAACAAACTTGGAATTCATTTTTACAAGATAAAATTTTTGCCATTGAATATGACAAAGTGGGTGTAAGTGTATCGGGCGAAGAATTGGCCGACATGACAATTGGCGATAACCCTGATGAGCAAGTTGTAAAAGCATTTACAGCACAAGGTGGCCAGTTTGACAAAAACCGCTTAATCAAATTTTTACAAGAAGATATTGAGGCCGATGAATCAAAAAAAGCATCGTGGATTCAATTTGAAGAAGGATTAGTTCAAAATTCGTTAGGTAAAAAATATGCAGCCGTAATTAAAGGTGCATGCTATACCACTAAACTAGAAGCAAAATCACAATTTCAAGACAGCCGCTATTCTTTAACTGGAAGTTTTGTAGGAGTTCAATACGCTACTATTCCAGATGCCGCCATCAAAGTAACAGATGCCGAACTTACGAAAGAATTAAATTCTACTAAAGACAAATACAAACAAGAAGCATCGCGCGATATCGAATTTATATCGTTTAGCATCGAACCAACAACTGAAGATTCATTAAGCACTAAAACATGGGCTTATGAAAATTATGAAAAATTAAAAACGTGCAAATACGATTCGGTTTTTGTAAATATTATGAATAGCGAAAATCCATGGGATGGCGCTTATAAGCCAATTGGTTCGTTTGATAAGGAAATCGAAACTCAATTATTTGCCTTAGATAGCGGCGCAATGATTGGCCCTGTTTATACAAATGGAAAATTTTCAACTTATAAAATTTCAGGAACAAAAGCCGATTCACAATACATCTTTAAAGCTAGCCATATCTTAGTATCCTTAGGTGGAGCTACAAAGGCCGACTCAATGGCATCTCAAACACGGGTTAATACCATTATGGGCGATTTGATAAACAATAAAGTAACCTTTGAAAATGCAGCTATGACCAATGCGGATGGCAGCGGACAAGCAGGAGGCGATTTGGGTTTACTTTCTAAATCGAGCACGCATGTAAGCAAACAATTTTACCAACGCGCATCTATGGCAGCCGAAGGCCAATTATTTGTTGTAACGGATGAAACAGGAATACATATAGGAAAAGTAACTTCAGCAAAATCGAATAAACTTATCAAAGTTGCTGTACTTAGCCAAAGCATCACTGCTGGACGAAATACCGTGCGTAATGCCTCAGCAAAAGCCAATGAATTTTTAACACTTGCGCGCAATAATAAAGATTTTGGGAAAGCTGCTGAATCAAAAGGTTTGAGCAAAAGAGTAGCTTACGGCATTAAAGAAACCGATATAACTATTGCTGGTATCAGCGAGCCTAAACTAATGATCCGCTGGGTGTATGACGAAAAAACCGAAGAAGGTACTGTTTCGGATATGATGAGTTTTAACTCCAATTACATCATTGCAAAATGTGTTAAAGTAAAAAAAGAAGGCTTACCAACTATCGAAGAAATTAGATCTACCTTAGAGCTAGCTGTACGAAATGCAAAAAAAGCAGACCAATTAGAAACAAAGTTTACTAAAGCCCTTGCCAAATCAAAAAATATGGACCAATTAGCAACCAATGTTAAATCCATTGCTATGCTTATACCTGAACAAAGTTTCATCAACGATAATATCCCAGGAGTAGGTTACGATTTAAAAGTTTTAGGTACCTTGTTTGGATCCAAAACAGGTGCATTCTCTAAAGTAGTCAAAGGCGATAACGGCGTGTATGTGGTATGGGTTAATAATGTAAATAAGCCACAAGAACCTGCCAATTTTGATGAACAACAAAAAATGACTATCGACCAATTGAAAAGTTCTGTTGATGGGGGTGTAATGGATGCCTTGAGAAAAAAAGCAGCCATTAAAGATTTCAGATACAAATACTTTTAAATAAATACCTACCATTAGGTGAATATAAACTTTAAGGGGTTGCCCATACACTATGAAATATTTGGTGACGGGTTGCCCCTTATTTTTTTACATGGATTTAATGAAAATTGTAGAATTTGGGACCTAACTGTTCCTAAAATATCAGAACATTATAAGTGCATAATTGTCGATTTACCAGGGTTTGGCCATAGCCCATTGCCCGCAAAACTTTCTCTTACTTATTTAGCCAATGCCCTTCATCGTATAATAGAAGAGCTAAACTTAGACAAACCTATTGTTGTAGGCCATAGCATGGGTGGATACGTCGCTTTGGAGTTTGCCCATACCTATCCTAACACATTAGGCGGCGCATGTTTATTTCACAGTACCGCATTGGCCGATTCAGCTTACAAAAAAGAAAATCGCTTAAAAACACTTGACTTCCTCGAAAACAACCCTGTTGATTTATTTTATAAAGTATTTATTCCTGGCCTTTTTGCTCCACATAATTTAAATCCTAGAATTGTTGAACTAACCGAAAAAATTATTAAACAAACCGTTCAAGAATCAGTTATTGAAGGAACAAAAGCTATGCTGGAAAGAGCAGATAGAACTGATGTATTAAAAAATTCACGATACCCTTGGCTTTTTATTGCTGGCAAATTTGATCAACTCATACCAATAGAACATCTATCTTTGCAATCGTCCTATTGTGAATTATCTCAATTCGAAATACTCACTAATTCAGGGCATATGGGCATGATTGAAGAACCAACTAAAACATTAGAAATTCTAATCAAATTTGCAAATTGGTGTACCACCTTAAAAAAATAAATCCTAAATAAACCTACAAAACATAACAATGGGAAGAGCATTTGAATTTCGAAAAGCACGTAAAATGAAACGCTGGGGAAAAATGGCCGTAACGTTTACCCGAATTGGAAAAGAAATTGCCATGTCGGTAAAACAAGGTGGGCCTGACCCTGCAAATAATCCTCGACTACGTGTGGTTATGCAAAATGCCAAAGCCGAAAGCATGCCAAAAGATAGGGTGGATGCTGCTATAAGTCGCGCATCGTCAAAAGACCAAAAGGATTATGCCGAAGTAGTTTACGAAGGAATGGGACCTTATGGAGTAGGAATAGTTATTGAAACAGCCACAGATAACCCAACACGAACAGTTGCCAATATGAGGCTGGCTTTTAATCGAAATAATGGTGAATTGGGTAAATCGGGTTCATTGGATTTTATTTTCGAACGAAAGTGTATTTTTAAAATTGATCCTACAGGCCTGAACCTTGATGATTTAGAATTAGAACTGATCGACTTCGGTTTGGAAGAAATTGAACAGGCAGAGGATGAAACATTACTCTATAGTGCATTTGCTGATTTTGGAAACATGCAAAAGGGTCTCGAATCGCTTAATATTTCTATCATTTCGGTAGATAAAGAGCGAATACCCCTCTCTACAGTCGAACTCAATACCGAACAAATTGAAGACGTAAATAAATTGATTGACCGACTCGAAGAAGATGAGGACGTTCAAGGTGTTTTTCACAATATGAAAAGCTAATTTATTTGCAATTAGGGTGGTTTACACCCCATACCAATCAAGAAAATTAAATAATACTACGTATCTGCTTGTTTAGCGGCAAATGATAGTATAAATAACATCCTTTACTTGTACATAGCATCATAATAAGTTTGATAAGCGCCGCTCGTTACGTTATCTAACCATGGCTTATTTGTTAAATACCAATCAATGGTTTTAGAAAGCCCTTGTTCAAATGTAACACTAGGTTTCCATCCCAATTCATTCATCAGCTTCGACGAATCAATGGCATAACGAAAGTCATGTCCTGCTCGGTCGGTTACATAAGAAATGGTTTTGATGGATGTACCCTCTGGGTTTCCGATTTTTTGATCCATTTGCTGGCAAAGTAATTTTACCAAATCCAAATTTTTCCACTCATTATTTCCTCCAATATTATACGTTTGACCGTTACGGCCCTGATGATAAATCAAATCTATGGCCTTAGCATGATCTTCAACATATAACCAATCCCTTACATTTTCGCCCTTGCCGTATACTGGTAATGGTTTGCCATTAAGGATATTATTTATCATTAAAGGGATTAACTTCTCAGGAAAATGATGAGAGCCGTAGTTATTCGAACAATTACTAAGCTTAATGTTAAGGCCATATGTTTCGTGATAGGCGCGAACAAAATGATCGCTTGCGGCTTTTGATGCAGAATATGGTGAGTTTGGGCTATATGGTGTTTCTTCTGTAAATTTACCTTCGTTACTTAATTCGCCATACACTTCATCGGTTGATATATGATAAAATATAGCTTGCCCAATATTACAATGCGCTCTAAATGCATTTAAGAGAGTTACTGTTCCTGTTACATTAGTTTCTACAAATGCCATTGGATTCGTAATACTTCGATCTACGTGGCTTTCGGCTGCTAAATGAATTACCCCATCGAAAGAATGTTTTAAAAATAAATCGTTCATAAAACCTGCATCACATATATCACCCTTTACAAAACTATAATTTGGGGCATCCTCTAAATCCTTCAAATTTTCAAGATTCCCGGCATAGGTCAATTTATCTAAATTAATAATTTGATAGTCGGGATAGGTCAATACAAATTGCCTAACCACGTGCGAACCTATAAATCCAGCTCCTCCGGTAATTAATATTTTTTTCATTTACTAGTGTTAATCTTATGTATGTCCAATTCTATTACTAAGGTGGCATACGGGTCCACATATGGCGAACCATTTTCGCCAAATGCTTCTGCAAATGGAATTAAAGCCCTGATCTTAGACCCTTCTTCTGCCAAAAGTATTAAACGGCTTAAACCCGAAATGTAGTTCGATTCTCCAACGATAACTTTTGATTGATCGCCAGGTTTTGTTCGGTCAATAATCTTGCCATCCATATAAGTCAATAAATAAGATACCATCACCTCATCCCCTTTTTTAGCTTTTTTAGAATTCCCTTTTTTAATAGCTTCATATTTTATGCCTGTTGAGTCGGTTGCATAATTCCATTTCTTGAGTTTAACGTACTCAAGCATCTTGTCAACTTCATAAAAATACATCTTTAATAAATGGGCTTCAGGGTCTAATATATCTTTCACTTTAATGGTAAAACGAATAAGTTGATTTGATTTTAAATACGCAGGTACTGCTTGTTTTAGCGGACTAAAAAAAGAATCAACTGGCATTCTGAATTGTATACTATCTCCTACGCGTAACATACCTAAGGCGTCATTAAACATAGAATGAAAAGGAGGCTGAGTGCGCACTAATTTTATTTTTTGCCCCAACTTATACGAATCAATAAAAACCGAATCATCTTCCCTTTGACCCACCATTTCCACCAAATAAAAATAACCTGGTTTGCCTTTTGATCCTGTATCCGATTTTTCCAAATAACAATACTCTAGTCCTGAACTGTTTTTTGTGTATTTAATTTCCTTAGTACACGAACCCATCGAGATAATAATTCCCAAACACCCTAAATAAAATACGGCTTTCATCCTTTTTTTTAAATTATGTTACTTCAATTGATCTTTATACCGACTTAGAACTTCAGTAAAACGTGAAATCGTCATATCTAGACTATCCGAACTTTGCCCGCCTGCCGCATTTTTATGACCTCCTCCATTAAAATGATCTCGAGCAAATTCATTGCACGAAAAGTCACCTTTACTTCTAAACGACATTTTCACCAATTTTGTTCTATCTACTATTAATACAGAAAGTTTTATTCCTTCAATGCTCAAACCGTAATTAACAAACCCCTCGGTATCACCAGTTTTAATATTAAAACGAGCCAATTCTTCACGTGTTAAATAAACTAATGCTGTATTATAGGCCGTTAATATTTCAAGCTTTTCATAAAGCACAAACCCCATCATCTTTAAACGCATTGGAGTATTCGAATCATATACCAATTCGTGAATCATACTATTTTGAGCTCCTTTATCAATTAATTCTGCAATGGCCCTATGCGTATTTGAAGAGGTTCCTCGATACCGAAACGAGCCCGTATCCGTCATTATTCCAGTATATAAGCAATTGGCTATTTCGGGTGTAATCCTATCCAAATGGCCACACTTTTTAATAAATTCAAAAATTAATTCACTTGTGCTACTCGCTTCATATGTCCAATATCGGTAATCATCAAAACCTGAAGGTTCCCTGTGATGATCAATCATTATTTTTTCTGCTTTGGAACATTCTACAACAGAACCAAACTCATTTATTCGGTTCAAATCGTTAAAATCTAAACAAAAAATAAAATCGGCTTCTTCAGCTAATGCCTTACATCGCTTTTCGTTCTGCTCATATATTATCACGTCTTTGTGTCCTGGCATCCAATGTAAGAAGCTTGGATAGTCGGTTGGTGTAATTAAGCGAACAGTGTGCTTAAGTTGCTTTAAATAGCCAAATAAAGCTAAAGAAGAACCCATGGCATCTCCATCCGGTTTATGATGAGTGGTAATAATAATATTAAATGAAACTGAGCTATGTAATTTCTCAATCAGCGTATCGGTGTTGTCGTGTACAAATTGCATTATTAAATCGTGGCGAAGTTCGTAAAAAAGAGTATATAATCCTTAATTTTGCAGTGTTTAAAAAAAAGAGAAAAAATGAGCAAAACAACCACCTTTACCATGATTAAACCGGATGCAGTAAAAAACAATTTTACTGGCAAAATTATTGATCACATCCTTAATGCCGGGTTTACCATTAAAGCCATGAAATTCATGTGGCTGACCCCACAACAAGCTGGGTCATTTTACGCCATTCATAAAGAAAGGCCATTCTATAATGATTTAGTCGAATTTATGACAAGTGGCCCAATCGTTGCGGCTATACTTGAAAAAGAAAATGCCGTTGAAGATTTTAGAAAAACCATTGGCGCTACTGACCCTCAAAAAGCCGAAGCTGGAACTATTCGAAATCTTTATGCCAAAAATATTGATGCCAATGCTATGCATGGTAGCGATAGCGATGAAAATGCACAAATAGAATCAGGATTTTTCTTTTCGCAATTCGAAAAATATTAATCCACTGATTATTTAAAATATTCGATAACTAAAAAAGGGGCCAATTGGCCCCTTTTTTAGTTTATAGTTTAATACTTTATTTTTCTAATACTTTAAATTCAACCCTTCTATTTGATGATAAACCATCTGGGCTTTTTGAACTGTCTATTGGTTTTTGTTCTCCATAATTGGCAATAGTAAATCGGCTTTTATCAACTCCTTTCGAAACTAAATAATCAATTACGGCCTTACTTCTGCGTTCTGATAATCTTTGATTGTATTCTGGAGTTCCTCTTTCGTCGGTATGTCCACTTATTTCAATTTTTAGTGCCTTATTTTCGTTCATCAAGGTTACTAATTCATTTAATTCAGCTACAGCTTCCATAGATATATCATAACTATTAGTGGCATAATGAACATTTTTGAAAGAATATCGGTCTCCTACTTCTACGGTTCCTTTATCCAACTTAGATTTAAACTCTTCAAACATTTTCTTAAATGTATTGATGTCATCGTCTTGTCGTATGTTGTCGTCAGTATTCTTTTTTGAATCATTTTTCAACTGTTCGATGTCATCAGTGTTCGTTTTTACTCTACTATCTAAATCGTCAATACGTGTTTTGTTATTATCTAATCGGTCGTCAATACCTTTCAAACGTTTTTTCATTTCGTCATCATCTGCGGCACTTCCTCCAAATTGATACCCAATCATAAATTCATGGGCACCCTTCATGTATTGCTTGTATTGATTTACTGGCAAATCGTAGGCATAGCCTAAAACAAATTGCTTATTGATACGCATACCCGCCATTAATCCAACAGCATATTGTGAACGGTACATAACCCCTCCCCAAATCATATCGCGGTAGCTAACAATTGTAGAAAAATCAAATTGAACTGGTACACTAGGTGTAATTCTTACAAAGCCACTTGGCATAATTTTAAGCTTATCACCCATAGTTTTGAAAACATAAGAGGCATTCATCTGGAAATGACGTACACTTTGATACACTAAATCTTCACTGTTAGGTTGAGAATAGCTTAAATCTAAGGCTAATACTTGTGGTATTGATACACCAACGTTCAAATCCTTATAGGTATAATTTATTCCAAAATTAGCATCAAATCCAGTTTTGTTATTCGAATTCAATTGAAGATATGGATCTAATGGGTCTCTAACACTGATGCCCTCTAAATTTAAGCGGTTATCAATAAATCCAAGGCCCATACCTAAACGCAATTTGCTTTCTGGCGAAAACGTGATGCCATAGGCATAACTAACCATTCCTCCTGTGCGGCTAAACATACCTGCGTTATCCTGATATAAATTAGCACCAATTCCAACATTTTTGGATCGAAGTGGCCCGTCTAAAGTAAATGCTTTAGTTATAGGTGCCCCCGGTATGTTATTCCATTGGTTGCGATAGATCAAGTAGGTTTGTCCGTATTTTTCAACACCAGCTAAAGCAGGGTTCCAAACAAACTTATTGTAGTAATAATGACTTAACAAGGGTACTTGTTGCGCCTGACTTAGTAAGCCTGAAACTACGATACTTAATGTTATTATTAATTTTTTCATGTCTCTTTTTTTAAATTATTGTGCTACGTCTCTTTATTATCTTTTGGCTTTAATTAAGTTAATAGCCCCTTTGTACACTTTATTGTTACCCTCCAAGGTAATTACATAGTAGTATGCTCCATCAGGTAAATCATTACCATTTTGAAGTTTGTCTGTTCCATCCCATGCGTTTAAATTAGTGTATCCCTTGGTTTTAAATACCTCCATTCCGTATCGGTTAAATACACCTACTTCGGCATCTGGATAAGCATCTATATTCTCAATAAACCAAAGATCATTCATATTATCACCGTTTGGAGTAACCACGTTATGTACGATAAGTACAAAATCTTTTCTGACTTTTATTCTCACCGTATCCGAATCCATACAGCCATTTTTATCGGTTACCGTTAAAGTATACAATATAGTTTCATCTGGTGTACTCTTTGGTTGAGCGATTGTTGAATTATTAAGATAAGTTGTAGGAGTCCAATCATAACTTCCGTTAAGCCCTGCTCCTTTTCCGTTCAACACCACTGATTGTCCTTTGTCTATAGCTGTATCTCTTCCGGCATCAGCTATTGGTAAAGGCCAAACTGTAATAAAGATTGAATCTTCATTCATACAACCTCCCAATGCACTAGGTGCCCAAATTTTCAACTTGTACCAACCTTGTCGTCTAACAATTGCTGAATCCGCTATAGATACGATAGTATCGTTTAATGTCCATTCGTATTGACGCATTCCAACATTTCCATGAAGTACTGAGAAGTCTCCATCACAGAATTTAGATTTTTTAGTGGTAATAGATACTATAGGCAATGGATGAACAACAGCACTTTTGGTTACACTATTAACACAACCTTTGTCGGAAGTGGCGCGAACACTTACACTATAAATACCATCCTTGGCATACGTATGCATAGGATCTTTACCTGTTGAGAATGTACTGTCGCCAAAGCTCCAGAAATTTTCTAAGATATTATCGGCTGAACCGGCAGGCATTGTGCTGCCATTGATAAATCTACTTGACACACCAATACAAACATCATTTACACTAAAGTTAGCCACTGGATTAGCCCATACTTGAACTGGCTTAACCAATTTTTTAACACAACCTAAGTTACTTGTTACAGTCAACGATACATTGAATAATCCAAATCCTGTAAAGGTATGGCTTGGATTAGCCGCTATTGAGTTACCCTGGCCTGCAAAATCCCACTTGTAGGTTAATGGTCCAACACCTATAGATGAAGTATTAACAAAATTCATTGCAGAGTTTTGGCAAACTGGATTGGCAACATAATTAGGTTCTGGTAATTCATAAACTGTTACGTTTTGAACATTTACTGAACCGCATCCATTATTGCTTACAACAGTTAATGTAACTGTATACGTTCCTGCCGCTACATAGGCATGGCTAGGGCTTTGTGCTGAAGAATTACTTCCATCACCGAAATTCCAGAAGTATGACTTAATCGTACCACCTGATCCTATTGATGTTCCGTCGGTAAATTTAACCGCCGTATCTTGACAGGTGTTTTTGAATGTAAATCCTGCATTTGGTCGTGGGTTAACTGTTATGTTTTTAGTTATACTATCACGGCATCCCATTGACGATATGGCTAATAAACTTACAGAATAATTTCCAGCAGCTGTATAAGCATGTGTTGGATTTCCTGTTTTAGAAGTGCTTCCATCTCCAAAAGTCCAGTTGAAATCTGATGTTCCTGATGATATTGTTGAAGTATTATTAAATACAGCAACTGAATCTTTACAAGAATTAGCAACGTTGAAACTGGTAACTGGATTTGGATTAACCGTAGCAGTAGCTTGTGATACTAAGTTGATATTAGCACAACTGTAGGTAGTATTTGTAATAGTCTCTAATTTAACTAAAACAGTTCCCGACACATTTGTAATTGGCGAACCAACCGTTAGCGGGTAATTACCTGGACCTTTTCCTACCATTGGCGTTTGTAGCACACCATTTATTTTGTAAGTCAACATCCAGTTATCGGTACTTGCCAAGTTGGTAACCAATACATTAAACATTGCTGTTTTGTATTGGCAAATTTGAGGCGCACCTGATATTACCGCTTCTACCGTTGGAATAACCGTAATCTTAGTAATACTAGAATTAGCGCTTGCACATGGACCGCTTTGTATTACAGCTCTATACTCCCGTGTTTTGGCTAAATTAGATACTGTAATCGTACTATTAATGTTGCTTAAAGTAGTCCAAGTTGATTGGTTATCATCAGAATATTCCCAACGAATCACATTGCCTACAATTCCACTCACTGTTAAATCACTTGTTGTAGCTGAATTAGCACATAGAGGATTTACAGTTGCTGCAGTAGTTCCACCAACCGATTTTGGATAAACTTCCAATGTACGGCTTAAAGTGGCGGTTTTGGTACAACCTGTTGTTGTATTCGTTATTGATATAATTTTTATAGTATCAACACGTACTGTTGTACTTGCGTTCGCAAAATTAGGAGAGATTACGGTAAAATTACCTGGACCAGTTCCTGATTTAGTATTGATAGACCCTGAATTAATTTTATAGTTCATTGTCCAGCCTTGACCTGCCAATACATCGTTTACATTGATTGTAAAATCAACTGGGCTGCCATCGCATACACTCGAAGGTGCTGAATCATGCGTAGCGGTTGGAAGTGCATTTACAGTTACAACTCCTACACCACTCAATGTATTTGAACATAATACTGTTCCAGTTGAAATCTGAATAGATTTTAACGATACCGTAGTGGTACTAGTAAGTGTATTTGTTGTTAAGGTAAATGTACCATCTCCAGTTCCTGTTAGGGTTCTAGTTGTTGAGCCCTCGCCAAAGGTTAGTGTCCACGATTGGCCGTATGTATTGCTTACCACCGCTGATAAACTTGCAGTGTTACCAGCACAAATAGTAGCGTTGTTTATGGTTGCCATTGGCAATTCATTCACAGTTATAGTTGTAACCGATGAATTTGCACTTGCACATACTCCGTTTAACACTACTGCTCTAAACAATGTGGTCTGAGTAATATTTGAATATGAATTCGTAGTACCTGTGTTATTTATCGATGACCAACTTGCACCATTATTAGTTGAAGATTCCCAACGAACTACTGAACCAGTATTTCCCGATAAGGTAATCGTTCCGGTATTTGATCCTTTACAAACTGTTGTATTTGTAGTAGTAGTACCTCCAATAGTGGTAGCATCTACATCTATTACTTTAGCGTTGTTTAATGTAGATGAACATCCCGTTGTTGTATTTGTAATTGTTCCCAAGGTTATAGTAGATGTACTTGGTAATACAGCAGCTGTTGTTGTTAGCGTAGTTGAGCCTGATCCTGTTCCGCTAGTGCTTTCGTTAGATGCTCCTGATGAACTAGGTGCTTTAACATTATAAGTCAACGACCAATTGTTAGTTGATTTTACCTTACTAACATCAATGGTAAAGGTAATTTTAGATCCTTCACATAATCTACTAGGAACATTTGTATACGTTGCTATCGGCAAGTCATTTACAGTAATAGTTACTGATCCACTAAGAGTTTGGCTACATTGTGGTGTTCCACTTATTTGTCTGATACTTGATAATGTTAGGTTTGTAGTTGACGACAATATTCCAGTATTAACTGTGTATGTACCGTCACCTGTTCTTTCAAGTGAATCAAGTTTTGAACCTATTAAATAATACACTCTAAAGGTTTGTCCAAAGGTATTATTTACCGTTATGGTTGCAGTTGTTGATGTACCCTCACATATAGTTGTTGAGCCAGTTATTGTGGCTATTGGTAATTCTCTTACAGTAATAACTGCAACATTTGATGCTACCTCTGCACATTGACCATTTTTAACTATTGCTCGGTAATATGTAGTAGTTGATAAATTTGAATAGGTTTGAGAAGCGGTGGTATTGCTTATTCCATTAAAGCTAGAACTTGCACTTACTGTGCTTAACTCCCAACGTACAATACTTCCATTGCCCGATCCAATACTATAGGTTAAAGCACCTGAGTTTGAAGATTTACAAACTGTAGCTGCACCTGATATTGATCCTACCGTAGTAGTTGCATCTACCTGAATATTTTTTGATTCAGTTAAATTACGTGTACATCCTGTAGTGGTATTAGTAATTAAAGTAAAGCTTACTGCAACTGAACCTGGAGTATTTAGAGTTGGGGTATTAAATGTAAATGTACCCGATCCTGTTCCTGTTGGTGCTGGAGAAATTGAAACACCTTCTATGGTTCCTGTCAAACTCCATCCTTGTCCTGTAGGCACATTTGTTACATTTACTACATACGTTGTAGCGTTACCTTGGCATATTGGTCCGCCTACACTGCTAAGCGTAATGGCTGGTAAAGGATTTACATTTACCGTGGCAGTACTAGTTAACGTACTATTGGCGCAACCCTTTTTGAATGAGCCTGAAATTGTGGTATCAATTGATGTAACACTTACAAGACTAATAGTAGTATTTGTATTTAAAACTGAAGTTGTAATGGTTCCGGCACCTCCTATAATATTAACTGTTTTAGAAGTAGTTCCTTCCAAATAGTTAAGGCTTGAACGCTGCCCTGAAGCAACATTAGCAATACTAATAGTTAAAGTAGCTGTATTTCCAGCACATATAGTGGTTGAGCCCCCGATAGTTGCGATTGGCAATTCTTGAACGGTAACAGTAATAACATTTGATTCTTTCTCTGCGCAAATACCATTCTGAACAACAACTCTATAATAGGTTGTTTGTGAAATATTAGAATAGGCTTGAGAATTTGAGGTATTTGTTATGGATGTCCATGGTCCTGCTGCACTTAGTGTGCTATATTCCCAACGAACAACTGAGCCATTTGAGCTTCCAACCGTATAACTTAAGTTACCACTATTGCTATTTTTACAAACCGTAGTAGCAGTTCCAAGTGTTCCAACAGTTGTAACCGCATTCACAGTTATATCCATGGTTTGTCCTGTTAAATTACCAGTACAATTTGGTGAAAGGCTTGTTGTAGATATACTGTTTAGCATAATTGTAACTGTTCCGGCGCTTACTAATGTAGCTGTAGATATGGAATAGTTTCCAGGTCCATTTCCGGTAACCGTTTTTGATATTCCACCCTCTGTATAGCCCAATGACCATCCTTGTCCGGTTGATATATTGGCAACTGTATATTCAATAGTACTTGTACTGCCTTCACAAACAGGGCTCGTTACTTTGTTGAGTGTAGCAGTTGGCAATGGCGTAACATTTACCGTGGCTGTTGATGTTAATGTATTTGGTCCACAAGCAGGATTTGATGTCGTTCCTGAGTGGGTTAACAAAATACTTTGCAACGAAATAGTTGTTGTGTTTGTTAAAGTACCTGTAGTTAATGAATAATTTCCATCACCCGATCCGGTTAATGTATTTGTTGAAGTTCCTTCCAAATAGGTTATTGACCATGGATTACCAAAGCTATTATTAACACTTACTGTAAGCGTAGCTGTGTTTCCTTGGCAAATTGTTGTTGAACCACTAATTGTAGCAATTGGTAAATTACGAACTGTAATAACAATACCAGCAGATATAGCTTCAAGGCATGCACCATTTTTAACTTCCACGCGGTAATCGGTTGTTTGCGTTAAGTTGGTATAATTATAGGTAGAAGCAGTTGTACCCGTAGTGTTCCAAGTTGCTCCACCATTTAATGAATACTCCCATCGCACAACAGTTCCATTTCCTCCACTATACGTTAATGTTCCACTATTTGATCCTTTACAAACTGTTTCGGCTCCAGCAATGGTACCTGCTACAGTGGTTTCATCCACTATAATTGTGGCTGATGCTCCAGAAATTGTACCAGTACATGTTGGGGTTGAACTCGTTATGGTAATTGAATTTAAAGTAACTACAACAGAACCTGGAGTTGTTAAGGTGCTTGTAGCTATACTAAATGTACCTGGTCCGCTTCCGGTAGTCGTTTTATTAATTCCTTCCTCTGTGTAGCTCATCGACCATGCTTGACCTGTGGTAATATTAGAAACCGTAAATCCAATAGTACTTTGACTTCCTTGACAAACCGGTGTTGAAACCGAATTTAAGGTAGCTATCGGCAATTGAATTACAGTTATTGTTACATTTCCGCTAACTGTATTTGGTCCACATGCGGGTGAACCCGTTGTTGAAATATTTACTAAAGAAATAGTGGTGTTTGCTGTTAACGTTGAAATAGTAGTGAAATCAAAATTTCCATTACCAGTTCCGGTTACGGTTCGTGCAGCTGATCCTTCTACTAAATCAATAGACCATGCAGAACCATACGAATTAGCAACAGATAAACGATACGTTCCAGCATTGTCTGAACATATTGGGCTATTGCCACTTACTATACTGATTGTAGCAGTTGGTAGTTCATTAACCGTAACGGTTATTGAATTAGAATTTATTTCGTTACATGCACCATTTTTAGTTACTGCACGGTAGTTGGTAGTTGTTGTAATATTACTAAACGAAAGTGAGGTACTTGTGTTCGAAACTGATGTCCATGAAGCACCTCCATTGGTTGAGTATTCCCAACGCACAACTGATCCATTATGACCTGACACTGATAAAGATCCAGTATTTGACCCTTTACAAACCGTTTGATTAGCGGTAAGTGTACCAACAGTTGAAATTGGATCTACAGTTATATCTTTTGATAAAGAAATAGCACCTGAAGTACATCCTGTAGTTGTATTTGTTAATAAGTTTAAAGTAACCGTAACCGAAGGCGTAGTGTTTAATACACCAGTGCTAAAACTAAACGTTCCTGAACCTGTACCTGTTGCTGACGAAATGGATATTCCATCAATTGTTCCAGTTATGCTCCATCCTTGCCCACTAGCTACATTGGCAACTGTTACCGTGTAAGTAGTTGAACTTCCGGTGCAAATTGGCCCACCAACGCTATTAAAGGTTAGGGAAGGCAATGCATTTACATTTACAGTAATGCTTGAACTTAATGACGTAGGCCCACATACTGGATTAGTATTACTAGCTGTTTGCGTCATGGTAATGGACTGTAAAGTTATAGTTGTATTCGTTATTAGTACACTTGTAGTTATGGTTGAAGTTCCATCACCTGTTCCAGTTTTTGTTTTGGTTGTTGTTCCTTCTAAATATGTAATCGACCAAGTATTGCCATAGGTATTTGCTACAGTAATCATATTGGTTAACGTAGCTGTGGTTCCAGAACAAATAGTGGTAGAACCTGCTATGCTAGCAGTAGGTAAATCACGTACTGTAATAGTTGTTGTACTTGAATTAATCTCAGCACAGCTTCCGTTTTTAGTAACCGCTCTGAATAGCGTGGTTGTGGTAATGTTGCTGTACGATAAGGTCGTGGCAGTATTCGATATACCGGTCCAAGTTGAACCTGCATTGGTA